>DATMNV010000026.1:0-4356 GCA_035568535.1 Bradyrhizobium sp. | reverse complement strand
AGCAGCGGCAGCAGCTCGTTCAGCGAGGAGAGCTTCTTCTCGTTGATGAGGATGTAGGCGTCGTCCATCTCAACGCGCATCTTGTCGGCGTTGGTGACGAAGTAGGGCGAGATGTAGCCGCGGTCGAACTGCATGCCCTCGACGACATCGAGCTCGGTTTCCAGCGACTTGGCTTCCTCGACCGTGATCACGCCCTCGTTGCCGACCTTCTTCATGGCGTCAGCGAGGAACTTGCCGATCTCGGCATCGCCATTGGCGGAAATGGTGCCGACCTGGGCGATCTCCTCGTTCGAGGTAACCTTCTTGGAGTTCTTGACGAGGTCCGCAACCACGGCTTCGACCGCGAGGTCGATGCCGCGCTTCAGATCCATCGGATTCATGCCGGCGGCAACCGACTTGGCGCCTTCACGAACGATCGCAGCCGCGAGCACGGTTGCGGTGGTGGTGCCGTCGCCGGCCGCATCCGCGGACTTGGAGGCGACTTCGCGCACCATCTGCGCGCCCATGTTCTCGAACTTGTCGTCGAGCTCGATCTCCTTGGCGACGGTGACGCCGTCCTTGGTGACACGGGGAGCGCCGAACGACTTGTCGAGCACCACGTTGCGGCCCTTGGGGCCGAGCGTGACCTTCACGGCGTTGTTGAGGATGTCGACACCGCGCAGCATGCGATCGCGCGCGTCGACGCCGAATTTGACTTCCTTGGCTGACATTATTGGTTTCCCTGAGTTGAATGCTGTCTCACCCTTGTGGCCGGCGCCCGCAGGCGCTCCTCAGGGTGAGCGGATGGGGGCTTTGGCTTAGGCGGCCTTCTTCTTGGAGGCGGGAGCGTCGGTGAGAACGCCCATGATGTCGCTCTCCTTCATGATCAACAGCTCCTGGCCGTCGATCTTGACCTCGGTGCCCGACCACTTGCCGAACAGCACGCGGTCGCCGACCTGGATATCGATCGGGATCAGCTTGCCGCTCTCGTCGCGGCCACCGGGGCCGACGGCGATGACTTCGCCCTGGGAGGGCTTTTCCTTGGCAGTGTCCGGAATGATGATGCCGCCTGCGGTCTTCTCTTCGGCGTCAATGCGCTTAACCACGACGCGGTCGTGAAGCGGACGGAATTTCATGCAGTCCTCCTAAGTTCTTGCAACTGTTTGAGAGTTTTGGAGTGTTAGCAGTCTCTGCCGGCGAGTGCCAGCCCGAGTGAAGGTGATTTAAGGCAGAGTTTGGATGCGGGCAAGGGCTTCTAGCAGAAAAATTGGCACTCAAATGGCGGCCCTGCCAAATCTTATCAGGGATCGTTAACGTGCCGGATGAGCCCCGGACCCCGTATTAGCACGTGCGGTAAGCTGCTGCTAATGCGCCAATTTTCAACAACTCGTTAACCATTTGAGCTTGTGATGGTGGGGTTGCGTGCGTCACAATTCTCTCATGTGAGCGCATCTTTAGCCGGGGTGGCTCCGGCAGGTAGCCACGTTCGCGATGCGCTCCTTAAACAGGAGGTTCGCATGGTTTCGCGGGTTGGGGTTTCCGAAGACTTCCGGAAACTCGCGCTGGGATACGGGCTGACAACGGCAGAGATCCTCTATCGGATGCCGGATCATCCCTCGCTGCTGCAGACCTACGTCTGGCAGAATTACGATCTGTTTCCGAAATTCCCGGCACTGCAGGACTTCCTGCACTTCTGGCAGGAGAAGCTTGAAGGCCCGCTCTATTCGGTCCGCGTCGCGCACTCCAAGCTGATCAAGCCCGCCGAGCTGCGCGCCGTCGACGGCGTGTTCCGCCTGCATTGATTTTGGAATCGTAGCGGTCCGTATAGGGTGGGTTAGCCACGGGCGTAACCCACCATCTTTGTCGCCGCGAGGCGGTGGGTTACGCTTCGCTAACCCACCCTACGAAGCTTCCTTTGTGCTAACCTCTCGCCACGGGAGCGAAAGGGAGAGCACCATGGCCAAAAAGAAAGCGAAGAAGCCGGCCGCGCGCGCCGCCGCGAAGTCGGCCGCGGAGAAAAAATCGCCGGCACGCGAGGCGGCGGCCAAATCGACGGCGCGCCGAAAGCTGAAGAGCAAGGGCAGGGCGGCGCCGGTGAAGCCAGCACGTCCAAAGCAGCGCGTCGCCATCAGCCATCACCGCGACGAGGATTTCAAGGCCGATGGGCTGCGCGCCTACGCCCAATACCGCGATCTCGGCATTGCCGATGCGACCCACGGCCTCGCCCGCGCGCATGTGATCCGGCTGATCGGACCGTGCGATCCGGATGAAGTCTCGAAGCTGCATTACCACGACGTCGAGTTCCAGATGGTCTATGTGCTCAAGGGTTGGGTGAAGACCTACATGGAAGGCACGGGCGAGACGACATTCCAGGTCGGCAGCTCCTGGACCCAGCCGCCGAAAATTCGTCACCTGATCATGGATTATTCCGACGACGTCGAGCTCCTGGAAGTGATCCTGCCGGCGGACTTCGAGACGAAGGAGCTGACGGCTTAGCCACGCTCCCTGTCATTCCGGGCGCCGCGAAGCGGCGAGCCCGGAATGACGAACTACGTCAACACCCCCACGATCGCCCCCATCAGGCACGTCGTCAGCGTCCCCGACACGATCGACTTCACTCCCAGCGCATTGATCTCGTCGCGCCGCGTCGGCGCCATGGTGCCGAGGCCGCCGATCATGATGCCCAGACTGGCGAAATTGGCGAAGCCGCACATCGCATAGAGCATGATCAATTTGGAGCGCGGATCGAGCGCGTCGGGCGCGAGTTTTGAGAGATCGACATAGGCAATCAGCTCGTTCAGCACGGTCTTGGTGCCCATCAGGCTGCCTGCTGTGACCGCCTGCGACCACGGCAGGCCCATCAACCAGCATACCGGCGCCATGACATAACCCAGCATCCGCTGCAGCGAGATCTTTGCGCCGCCGACCTCGGGCAATAGTCCGATGATCGAATTGGCGAGATGGACCAGCGCCACCAGCACGATCAGCATCGCGATGATGTTGAGCAGCAGCTCAAGGCCCGCGGAAGTGCCTTTCACGATCGCGTCCATGGTGCCGGACACCTGCATCTCCGGATCATCAAGCGCGCCGCCGGTGTGCTGCTCCTTCGTCTCCGGCACCATGATCAGGCTGATCAGGATCGCGGCCGGCGCGCCGAGCACCGACGCGATGACGAAATGCGCGGCGGCATCCGGGATCAGCGGCGCAAGGAGCGTGGCGTAAAGAACCAGCACGGTGCCTGCGATCCCCGCCATGCCGCCGGTCATGACCAGAAACAATTCGCTGCGCGTCATCTGCGCCAGATACGGCCGCACGAACAGCGGCGCTTCCACCATGCCGAGAAAGATGTTGGCCGCGGTCGACAACCCGACCGCACCGCCGACGCCGAGCGTTCGCTCCAGAAGCCAGGCCATGCCGCGCACGATCGGCGGCAGCACGCGCCAGTAAAATAGCAGCGTCGTCAGCACGCTCATGACCAGCACGATCGGCAGCGCCTGGAACGCGAGGATGAAATCCGCGCCGGGCGCTTTGAGGTCGAACGGCAGCGGGGCGCCGCCGACATAGCCGAACACGAAAGAGGTGCCGGCGCGCGAGGCGGCGGCGATCGCGCCGACGGCGTCGTTGATGGCACCGAACGCGTGCGCGACGAACGGCAGTTTGATCAGGATCACGGCGGTCAACAGCGTGACCATCAGCCCGATCGCCGCCTGCCTGGGCGATACCGCGCGACGGTTCTCGCCAAACGCCCAGGCGATCGCGAGCAGCGCGATGATGCCGAATGCCGATTGCAGTTGAAGCATGGTTCCCCCGACGGTCGCACCAATATGGCAGCCGCATCATTCATGGCAGCCGCGGCGCTGCAAGCGCAATGCCATGATGTTGGGATGGGCGTTGACAACGCCGCCGGCGTCGGCCACCGATCACGCATGTCCTCCCTCGCGCCGGCGGGCGCCGGCACGCTGCTCAGGCAGCCTTCCTTCATCTTCTTCCTGCTGTCGCGGAGCCTGTCGCGCTTCTCGAGCCAGATCGGCGCGGTCGCGATCGGCTGGCAGATCTATGATCTCACCGGGAGCGCCTTCGACCTCGGCATGGTCGGCCTCGTGCAGTTTCTCCCGACCGCGCTGCTGGTTTTCGTGGCGGGGCAGGCCGCCGATCGCTTCGAGCGCAAGCGCGTGGTGCAGCTCTGCCAGTTGGCTGAAGCCGCAACCGCGCTGTTCCTGGCGTGGGGCTCGTTTGGCGGCTGGCTCAACGAAGTCCACATCTTCATCGCGACCTTCGTGCTGGGCACCGCCGGCGCGTTCGAAAGCCCCGCGACCGCGGCGCTGCTGCCGCTGATTGCGCCTGCGGGATCGCTGCAGCGTGCGACTGCGTTGTCGA
>DATMNV010000025.1:0-22442 GCA_035568535.1 Bradyrhizobium sp. | reverse complement strand
GCGCCCTTTCAACTGGGACTTCAGGATTCGGTTCTCGGCAACCAAATACTCATTCCGTAGCAGCAGCTCTTGGTCCACGGTCCCGGTGATGTAGGCTAGGATACGTGCCCACTCCATAACTTCCCCCTCTCGCTCGCGGACCCACAATCGGCGCGATAGATCGTCCTACAAAACCTAGCGGACGACGCGGGGTGAGCCTACGCTGGGATGAGATAATTACCCGACTTTCTTATAGATTTAATTTTTTTGGCCATACGGGGTCAAACTGAGAAGAACTCAGCATGAGCACATGTCTTCCGGGTTACCCCTGAAAGCGGACATCGTTCGATGCAGTTGGCATGTCGCAAACGTGCCCACTAGGCGACATCAAGTCCTTTGCCAAAAACAACCTCTTGGGCCGAAGCTCAGGAGATCGTTTCTCAGCCAAGTCTCTAACTCATTTATTCGGCTAAGAGGGCCACCCTGGCGGCGCTGCTGCGAACTGAGAAGATGATTGGTCCGGGTGAGGCATGATCACCCAAACGCGGTGCTTATTCCAGGGCCTTAGGTACCGGAGTCCGAGCCGCCTACCAGTCCGCCTCGATTGTTCGGGCTGCCGTAGTACTGACTGTAGGCGCCGCCGTTGTACCGATCGTAGCCGCCGTTGTACTGACTGAAGCCGCTGTTGTACTGACCGTAGCCGCCGTTGTACTGACCGTAGTGCTTCGAATGCCCTGCGAAGTGGGTTCTGACGCTCGAAGCGGCACTTGCAGGAGCACACAGGGTCATCAACAGGCCTAAGGCCAAAAGGGAACGCATCGTATTTGCTCCATTCAACATCGTGGATCTCCATTTGGGCGCGCTTCGACGAATTTCGCCCTGTTCATGTCCTCAGAAATCGAGTTGGCCGCGCAAGTGTGGTGGATGACCGACTGAAGCGGGAGGGCAAAGACTCACCAAACACGAAATATCGTACGCGTTCCGCTTTGTTGCAGGAGCGCGCGAGCAAGCTGGTTTCCGGCGGCGGTAAGCTGACCACTGGCGTCGAGCCAGCCACGATCGGCTGCGAGGCGTGACACCTCATTGCCGCCGTCAGACAGCATCTGCGCAAACCCCAAAACGACACTCAAATCATCTGGGGCCGCTACATCCTTATGATCGGGAGACTCTTGCACGAAAACTCCTCATCCACCCGCCTGGTCCGCGACATCCGCCGCTTCATAACAAGGCGGCAGGTGAACTAATGACTGTTAGATCGGTTCGCGAACGCAGACGCTAATGCCACTACCGTAATTTCATGATTGTTCTGCGGACATTCTCTAGATAAGTGACAACCGTGCCGTCACCATTAAAACTTTCGTTAAGAGGAATAGAAAGCACCTTGATTATTCATGGGGGTCGCGAGCGAGAAGAACTACGATGAGCAGATGTCTTCCGGGTTACACCTGAAAGCGGACATCGTGCGGTGCAGTTGGCTGCGGGACCATACATTCCGTGCGATGATCCGCAAACAGAACATCAGGCCGGCTCGTGAGCCGTTCACGGATCATTGGCAGCCGGCCTGATCTGGGAGGCTGTGGCCATCGACAAAACCTTTGAACGAAAATCGATCACAAAAACGGGTGCTTTTGTTGAAGCTGTGCACCCGATGATTTTGTGACTGATCGAGAAAATAAAGTCCTGTCGACTTGCAATGATCCCGCCGGGCATTCGGCGGGCTCTCGCTGAATTAGTCGAAATGGCTTAACGACCGGTGCGGCGAAACTGTTCTCTTTCCTCTGGGGTTGCATCACGATCTCGGTTCCCGAGCATGTAGACGTCGCCGGCTCGCTCCGCTGAGCTTACTCTCCGCGAGCACAGGGCAGCCACGACGCGGCGTCGCCACGATGGTTTTGAGCATAATATACTCGTTGCAGATGCGGGGAGAACGAACTGGGCCCAGATGTTTACAGCCCAAGATAAGCCCAAGATTGACCGTGAACGAATGACGAAAATCTTCTTGGAAGGCCTGCAAAAAACCAAGTAAATACAGGGGTTTCCGATGCGAGAAATCCGTTCGGGACGCAGGGGTCGCAGGTCATGAAGTCGCTGCGGCCCGACTTACAATTGATCCGTAACCTATTGATCTGAATAGGCGGCTCAAGAGATCTTTACAACTAAGTACCTGCGATTGCTTGTTAAAAATCAGACTCTTAATCAGCGGGTCCCGGGTCCCTGGTGCGCCCACCAAGGCTTTCAGACACTTATTTCTACGCTCGATGTTAGCTGGCTCAGGCGTGAGGCCTGCTCTTAAACGACGCGCTGCCGCACTGAACTCAGGTCGGCGGTCCTGACTCAGCCATGGCTAAGAAATTCCTGAAGCGCCTGGGGAGACGGCAGGGCAAAGCCCGACTGCGGGTGGCGGCTTGCGGTCGGAAACCCGAGGCGCTTCAGCTTCACCGCCATCTCGGCGGCCTTGATCACCACGGTGACGCCGTTGACGATCGGCGCACCGTCGACATTGGCGCCCGGCTCGTTGCCGAACAGCATCATCGGAATGCCCCCCGTCGGTACGATAATGTCGGCGCCGACGTCGATGAGGCACCGGGCCTCGCGCTCGAAGACGGCCCACAGCTCCGCCTTCTTGGCAGGTGAGGCGAAGGCTTCCATGTAATCGCCGATATTGGCGTTGATGGCGCGGATGCCGGCGACGCGCTGTTGCAGCCCATAGCGATGCACCTGCTCGGCATGGGTCGGGATGAAGGCGGGGTTGATCGCGAGTAGGCCGAGGTTGCGCCCCATGGTGCAGGCATGCAGCAAGGTCGCTTCGCCGAGGCCGAGCACCGGGATATTCACCGACGCCCTCGCGTCGTAGAGGCCGACGTCCTGGAAATGGTTCATGAAGAAGACGTCGAAACCTTCGCGCTCGGCCCGGATCGCGCCGCGGATCACCTCGCGCGAGAAGCGGAATTCGGACAATGCATGCACCGTCGTGACGGAAGGGGTCATGGTTTTGAATTCCAGATCGAAGTCGGGATCGGTGCAGGCCTTCATATGCGGCAGCAGCGCCGCCAGATAATTGCGGTGGCCGACCTGATCCGTGGCGCCCTGCGCCCAGATGCGGTGCTTTGTCATGGCGTCAATGGGCTCCAATCCTAATGAACGGTGCTAACCGCGGGCGGCCAAGCGACGGAGGGGTCGGCGGGCGGCACCGACGAGAGCAGCACCCGCGTGTAAGGGTGCCGCGGATCGGAAAACACCGCTTCCGTCTTCCCTTGCTCGACCACCTTGCCGCGCCGCATCACGACGACCCTTGAGCATAGATAGCGCACGACGGAGAGGTCGTGCGAGATCAAGACCAGCGCGATGCCGTGGCGGCGGCCCAGCTCGATCAGGAGATTGAGGATCTGGGCCTGCACCGAAACGTCGAGGCCGGAGACGATCTCGTCAGCCACGATAAGCCGCGGCATCACGCACAGCGCGCGCCCGATATTGACTCGCTGCTTCTGCCCGCCCGACAGCTGGCTCGGAAAACGGGACAGCGTGTCTCCAGGCAACCCGACGTCGGCGACCAGCGCCTCGGCGCGGTCCTCGCGAGGGTGTTTTGTCATGGCCGCCGCAGGGCGATCGGCCTCGTAGGCTTGGGTCAGCAGGCGATAGACCGAGCGCCGCGGATTGAGCGCCGAATGCGGGTCTTGGAAAATTATCTGCACATGTTCGCGGCTGAGCCGCCTGACCTCAGCGCTGGCCAGCGCCCGATCCCGGCCTTCGATCAGCAGCGCGCCGCCCGTGAGCGCTTCGGCGCCTACGATCAGCTTTGCGACCGAGCTTTTGCCGCTGCCGCTTTCGCCGACGATGCCGACGAATTCGCCGGGCTGAACCTTCAGCGACAGGCCATCGACCGCAAAATTCCGTACCTTGCGTTGCCCGAGCAAGCCGCGCCTTGCCGTGTAGCACAGCGTGGCGTCGCGCAACTCGATCAGCGGCGTCGCTGCGGCATCGCCGTCGGGCGCCTGCCAGATCGCAGCTGCGGTTTCGCTGGCGCCGTTTTGCGAATTCGACGACACGTCGCGCGGCTTCAGGCAACGTACCCAATGGCCGGGCGCGCTTTCGATCGACGCCGGTGGCGTGGCCTCGCACGCCGCCATGCGCTGCGGGCAGCGGGTCGCGAAACGGCAGCCGGCCATTAACCCCAGCGTGCTGACACCCGGCATCTGGCCGCTCAGTGCCGACAACCGGCGCTGCGGGCCATGCACATCCGGCGTCGCCTGGTCGAGCGCCCAGGTGTAGGGGTGCCGCGAGCGGCGAAGCACCTCGGACGCTGGGCCGTATTCGACCTGCTCGCCGGCATAGAGCACGGCGATGTCGTCGCAGACATGCGCCGCGAGCCGGAGGTCGTGGGTGATCAGCAGCATCGCCGTCTCATGCTGACGCCGTTGTTCGGCGAGCAGCCGCAACACATTGACCTGGCTGACCACGTCGAGTGCCGTGGTCGGCTCGTCGGCGACGATCAGCGCCGGATTGGCGACGAAGGCCATCGCGATCAGCACGCGCTGGCACTGTCCGCCGGACAGCTCGTGCGGATAGCGGTGCAGCATGTCGTCGGGCTTTGGCAGATGCACGGCATCGAGCTGCTGCAACATCAGCGCGTGGCGCTGTTTGGCCGCGATCCCAAGATGTGCGAGATGCTCCTCAAAGGTCTGTCCGATGGTCAGCACGGGGTTCAGCGCGGTCAAGGGCTCTTGCGGGATGAAGGCGATGCGTCGACCGAGCAGCGCGCGCCACGCCTTGCGATCGAGCGACAACAGGTCCGTGCCGTCGAACAACACCCGTCCTTTGATGACGTCGAAACCCGATGGCGTATGGCCGGCGATGATGCGGCCGATCATGCTTTTTCCGGCGCCGGACTCGCCGACGAGCCCCAACACGCGGCCGCGTCCCAGCGACACCGAGAGGCCGCGGAGCAGATCGACCTGTTGCCCGTTCACGCGGGTCGAGAGGGTTAGATTGTCAATCGCGAGCATCGCTATCCCACGCGGTGACGCAAGCGCGGGTCGAGCGCCATGCGGACACCGTCGCCGAGCAGATTGCAGGCCAGCACGCTGACGATGATGCAGACGATCGGCGTCAGCAGCACCCAGATCGCGCTCTGCATGTCGTTGCGGGCATCCGCCAGCATCTGGCCCCAGGTGGTGATCTCGGGCGGCACCGACAGGCCGATAAAGGACAGCGTCGCCTCGACGACGATGGCGATGCCCATCTCGATCGAAAACAGCGTGATCGTCAGCGGCACGACCGCCGGCAGCACCTCGCGGAGCATGGTGCGCCAGTGGCTGAAGCCGATGAGCTGCGCGGCCAGCACGAAATCGCGCCGGCGCGTGACCAGCACATCCGCGCGAACCACGCGACAGAAGCGCGTCCAGTCGACCAGCACGACCGCGAGAATGACCTTGTCGACGCCGGTGCCAAGTCCGACCAGCAGGACCAGCGACAGCACGACGGGCGGAAACGACATCCAGAGGTCGACCACATAGCCGATGAGACGGTCGAGCAGGCCGCCGAAATAGCCGCCGAGCAGCGCCAGCGTGCTCCCGAGCAGCATCGAGCCCCAGGCCGCCGCGATCGCGACCGTCAGGGCGACCCGTGTGCCGTAGATGGCACGCGACAGCACGCATCGCCCGAGCCCGTCCGTCCCGAGCGGATAGTCGGCGCTGCCGTCCGGCGACCACATCGGCGGCGCCAGCATATGCAGCAGATCCTGGTCGAGCGGATCATGCGGTGCGATCCACGGCGCGAACACCGCAAGCGCCATCGCCAGCAGCAAGATCATTCCGCCCACCCAGACTCGCGGCTGACGGGCGAGCTCGCGCAAGGCCGCGCGAAGGCTCGACGCGCGTTCAGCGGCGCGGGGCTCGGGCGAGCCGCTGAGCTCGATCGCGCTCATAGGTTCCTCATGCGCGGATTGAGCACCGCATACAGCACGTCGACAATGACGGTGATGGCGAGCATCAGCACGCAGAAGATCAGGGCAATGCCCTGGATCAGCGGCAGGTCGTTGCCTCTCACGGCCTGGACCATGAGGTTGCCGATGCCGGGATAACCAAAGATCATTTCCACCAGCAGCGCCGCGCCGAACAGAAAGCCGAACTGCACGCCGATCATCGTGACGGTGGGAAGTGCTGCGTTCTTGAGCATATGGCGCCACAGTATGCGGCTCTCGGACAGGCCGCGGAGCCGCGCGACCTCGATGTAAGGCTCGTTGGCCGCTTCGATCAGGCTCGAGCGCAGCACCCGGATCACAAGCGGAGCAAAGCCGAGCGCGAGCGCAAGCGCGGGCAGCACGAGGTGCGAGGCCGCGCTGAGCAAGCCCTTGAACTGTCCGGTCAGCAGGAGATCGACCAGCGCAAAACCAGTCAGGCCGGGAAGCGTGACCTCCGGACCGACCCGGCCGCTGAAAGGCAACACCGGCCAGTGCACGCCGAACGCTGCGATCAGGAGCAGGCTCCAAAGAAAGGACGGGATCGACTGCATCAGCGCCACGGCGAGATCGGCCGCGGCCTCGCGCTTGCGCTGATACAGCACGAAGGCGAGCACGCCGCCGGGGACGCTGATCAAAAGCGCCAGCATGAGCCCGACAAGCGAGAGCTCCATCGTCGCGGGCAGGGCCGCCATCATCAGCTGCGAGACCGGCTGGCGAAAGTTGAGAGAGGTCCCGAGATTGCCGTTGATGGCGGCCCACAACCAGATCAGGAATTGCTGGGGGATCGGCTTGTCAAACCCGAGTTGCTGTCTGAGCGCAGCCGCGTCGGCAGGCGTTGCGGACGCGGGCAAGAGCATGCCGAGTGGATCGACCGGCAAGATCCGCAGCACAAGGAACACGACCAGCGACAGCAGCAACAGGGTCGGAACTGCCAGAAGCAGCCGTCGCACCACGATCGCCGAGATCACTTGCAGCATGTCTTGATACCGTCAGCCGATCCGAGCTCGCGTCATTTGTACTTCATCTCGACGGGGAGCACGTAGCCATTGTCGAACAGCATGGGCTCCAGCGCCGCGGAATAGGCCACAGTGGTGATGCCTTGCAGCAGCGGGATCGCCCAGGATTTTTCCGAGGACTCGACGTTCAGCGCCTTGTAGCCGGCCATGCGCTCCTGCTCGTTCACCTCGGTCATGAGCTTGTCGATCCGCGACGAGAGCGACATGTCCTTCCAGGTCGAGAACCGCAGGCGCGGATCGAAAATCCGGCCGGCATAGTTTTCGGGATCGCCGGTGCCGTTGGCCCAGCTGTAGAGCACGGGGCCGGCGAGCTTGCTGTTTTGCGCGGCGTCCAGCAATTTGGCGACGGTGGTTTCCTCGATCGTGGCGTTGATGCCGACCGCCTTCCACATCTGCGCGATGGCGCGCGCCATGTCGTAGTCATTAGGGAACACGCCGTTGGTCGACAGAAGCGTAAAGGAGACCGGCTTGTCCGGACCGTAACCGGCTTCCTTCAGCTCGGCGATGGCTTTGGCCTTGTCGTAGGGAAACTTGAAGTCGCGCACATTCGATGGTGTGCCCTCCGGTGCCATGACGGACACGGGCTTTGCCGCGCCGGCGTAAAAGGCCTTGGACAGCGTCGTCGTGTCGATCGAAAGATGCATGGCCGCGCGCACATGGTCGTTGTCCATCGGCTGCACATAGCTGGGTATCCGGATCATGTAGACCTCGGAGAACGGATAAATCTTCGTCACCAGTCCAGCCTTCTGCGCGAGGCGTTGCACTTCGCGCACCGGCAATTGCGAGGCAAAACCGGTGCGGCCGGATTCCACCAGCGCGACGCGAGCCGACGCCTCGGGTGCGATCTCGAACGTCACTTGCTTGATCGGCGGCACGCCGCCCCAATATTTGTCAAAGGCCTCGAGCCCGATGCGCGAGCCGCGCTGATGCTCAACCATGCGATAAGGCCCGGCGCCGATTGGCTTTGCGTTAAAACCTTCGGGGCCGACCTGCTGCATGTAGGCCTTTGGCACGATATAGGCTGTCAGGAACGCCAGATAGATAGGGGCGGTTGGCGTGGGCCGGCTAAACTGCATGACGCCCTTGGTTGGCGAGACCACCTCGATGTCGGCTACGGTGTTGAGCATGCCGCCGACCACCAGCTTCTTGTCCGCCTTGGCACGATCGGACAGGCTGAACTTGACGTCCTCCATCGTCATCTTGCTGCCGTCGTGGAACAGGATGTCGTCGCGCAGCGTGATCTCCAGCCGTGTCGCCTTGTCGTCCAGCCATTTCCATTCCGTAATCTGGCGCGGCGAAAGCTTGAGGTCGGGCGAGTAGCGCAACGGCGAGTCGAACACAGTTGCGTAGAGATTTTGGATGCCGGGGATCGACAGCGCATTCGGATCCCAGGTCGGCACGTCTACGGGAAAGGCGATCGACAGCGTTGATTTGTCGGCGCCTTCGGCGTGCGCGTGCTGCGGCACGAGCGCGCCGATCCCCACAGCCATCCCGCCAAGCAGGATTTGTCGGCGATCCAGCACGGGCAATGCGAGCCGGTCGCGTGAAGCCAAGTCAAATTCGTCCGTCATATCGAAACGCCCTTCATGGTTTTTACGCGAACGTTGAAGTCATTGATCAAGCCGGCACCAGCGCGAGCACCCTCAAGGGACTGCCCGAGCCCTGCTTGATCTTGAGGGGAGCCGCAAAAATCACCGCGCCCTTCGGCGGCAGCTGGTCGAGCCTGGTCAGACATTGCAGCCCGTAGCGGCCCTTTCCGTGCATGTAAAAGTGCGCCGGGTAGGGTGGATTGAAGTGGTGCGCCTGGCCGGCGTCAGTCCCGATCGTCTCGGTGCCAAAGCCGTGCACGTCGCGGTCTTCGACCAGCCATTTGACCACTTCCGGTGAGGGGCCCGGCGTGTGGGCGCCGTCGTCGCGCAGGCCGGGATAGTCCTTCAGCGACTTCTTCGACCAGTCGGTGCGCAGCAACACCCAGCTGCCCGGCGCGATGCGTCCGTGCTTGGCCTCCCAACGCTCGACGAAATCGATGGTGAGAGTGAAATCGGGATTAGCGGCTGCCTCCGCCGAGCAATCGAGCACCGCGGCGGGCGCAATGAACTTTTGCGGCGGGATGGTATCGACCGAGTTGTCAGGCAAATCCTTGCCAGACACCCAGTGGATCGGCGCGTCGAAATGCGTACCGGTGTGCTCGCCGACGGTAAAATTGTTCCAGTACCAGGCGGGTCCCTTCGCATCGTAGCGCGAAATCTGCTCCAGCCGGAACGGCGCGCATTGCCCGAACTCCGGCGGCAGCACGATGGTCGGAAACTCCGGCGACAGCGTCTGCGTGAGATCGACGACGCGGATTGCGCCTAAAGCGACGGCGTTGGCGAAAGCGAGAAGATCGGTCGTAGCCATGATGGATGTCCTTCAGTGCGAGCCGAGTTCGCGTTCGAGGGCTTTCGGGTTGGTCTTGAGCCGTTCCCGGATATCCTCGGCGATATCGCCGACAAAAATATCCTCGTTTCCATCCTTCAATGCGGCGACGACGGCTTTCGCCAGCGCCGCAGGCGCAAGCTTCGGCGGCGGGACGGTCTGGAACCACTCGGTCTCGAGCGGCCCAAAAAAGGCATTGAGCACTTTCAGACCGCCCGGGCGAAGCTCGGCCCGCATGCATTGCGCAGCCGAAAGGCAGGCCGCTTCGACCGCGGAATAGGCGCCATAGGCCGGCCAGTTCATCAGCGCATGGACCGACAGCAGGTTGACGAAAGCCGCGGCGGAGTTGACGCCGTCGGCCCCGCGGAACCGCAACGCCGGGCCGAACGCCTGGGCCAGCCGCATCATGCCGAAATAACGGATGTCCATCTCGTCGCGCGCAATGTTGAGATTGCCACGTTCGATGACGCCGCCGGGACGAACATGCTCTGCGGTATTGACTATGATGTCGATGCGGCCGCCATTTTGCGCAGCCTGCTCGGTCACCGATTCCGTGTCGGTCACATCGAGCGGCACGATCTCGACGTGCTCGGTCCTGGAAAGCTCCGCCTGATTCGGAAACGGCTTCCAGGGATCGGCGATGCCGACAAAGACGATGCTGCTGCCGGCCTCGGAAAACGCTTTTGCCATCGCCTGGCCGACCGCGTTGCGGCCATCGCTGATCAGGACGCGGCGATATTGCGGATCACAGGTCATTTCGCGCAGGTGTGGATCGGCTTGCATATGCGGCGTCTCCTGTGCGGGCAGTGCGAGCATCACGGCGGAACCGCTCTTGTCGAGCTTCAAGGCAAGTTTGACGCGCTCGCCCTCGACCGTATCGCCATGAAGGTGCGCGACGATGACAGGCCCGGCGTCGAGCTTGATGGTGCCGACGCGCCAGGGCATGCGTTCGCGAAAGTAAGGATCCGTCGATACCCTGATCGCGGTCTCGGCGATCAGTTTTCCATTGGGGTCGACATCATTGAACGTCAGCCGCGCCGACAGGCAGCGCGGACAGGCATCGCGCGGCGGATAGGGGACGTGGCCGCAATCCTTGCAGACCTGCAGCATGAAGCGGCCCTCGGCGGCGGCCGCAGTCAATCCATGCGCGGTGCGGCTGCGCGCCCCTAGCGGAAGCAGTGGAAGGCGCGTGCGCGCCAAGGGGTTCCTGCGTTTCGGCCGGGCAAGCGGCGTGCTCATGCAGGCCTCGCAAGGATCGCAGCGGCGGATGCAAGGCCGCGGTCATAGTTGATCATGCCAAAGCCGGAGACGAGGCCGATCTTCGCATTCGGTACTCGGCTTCCGAGCGTTGCCCCCGTCAATTGCCGGATTGCCTCAACGAGACCGAGATAGCCGCCACCCGCGCCCGCCTGTCCCACCGAGAGCTGGCCGCCGCTGGTGTTGTGCGGAAAGCTGCCGCCATTGGTGAGCGTGTGGCTGCGCACGAAATCTGGACCTTCGCCCTTGCCGCAAAACCCGAGGTCCTCGAACTGCAGCATCGAGATGACAGGATAGTCGTCATAGGTTTCGACGAAATCGATTTCTTCAGGACGGACGCCTGCCATCGCCCAGAACTCGCCGGCATCGATTGCCCAGCCGCCACGGATCTGGATCGGATCGTCCGGGAACGCATTGTGCCGCTCGATCGTGGACAGAATGCGCACGCCGGCCCAGCCCTGCGCGCGGGCCGCTTCCTCGCGGCACACCAGAAACGCCTCGGCGCCGGCGCACGGCATCACGCAATCGAACAGATGGATGGGATCGGCGATCGGCCGTGCCGCGAGATAGCCCTCGAGCGTCAGCGTCTGCTTCATCAGCGCATGCGGTACGGACAGCGCATTGTCGCGCTGGGCGACGCAGATCTTGCCAAAATCCTCCCGTCGCGCGCCGAACCGGTTCATGTAGTGTCTGGTGATCAGCGCAAAGCTCGCATTAGGGCCACCGGAGCCGTAAGGGTAGACGGCATCCTGGGCGAAGCGGGAAAAGGTCGAGAGTGTCTTGCGGAAGGAATCGACATGGTTGGTGTCGGCGCCGACGCAAGCCACGAGTTCGGCATCGCCCGCCTGCACCGCGCGCGCCGCGCGGCGCAACGCCACGACGCCACTTGCTCCCCCCAGCGGAATATGGTCGAGCCAGCGCGGCGAAAGGCCAAGATGCTGCGTGAGCCCGATCGCGGTATCGGGTCCGGCGGTAAAGCTGGACAATGAAAAGCCGTCGAGATCCTGCGGTCTCAATCCGGATTGCGTGACGAGCTGGTGCAGCGCGCGCCCGATCCACCAGGCCGCGCTTTCCGGGGAGTATCTGACATAGGGGACCGTGACCGGCTGGCAGGCAACCACGCCATCATAGGAACGACGCGCGGTGGGCTGCCGTGGCATCAGGCCGCCACCCGTTTCTTCATCGCGCGCGTGTCGGTACAGGATGCGGTGCCGAGTGCGGCGGCGACCAATTCCTTCAAGCCGCCGCGCTGGATTTTCTGGGTCGACGTCAATGGCACCGACCGAACGAAGGCCACATAGCCCGGCGCCTTGTAATAAGCGAGCCGCGACAGGCAGAAGCCGACGATGTCGTTTGCGAGCACGGTGTCGGCGACGGTGCCGGGCTCAACAACGACACAGGCGAACACTTCGTCACCGCGCACCGGATCGGGGATCGGCGCGACCGCCACCTGCTTCACCGCCGGATGCTGCATCAAGACGGCCTCGACCTCGACGGCGGAAATATTCTCGCCGGAGCGGCGGATGACGTTCTTCTTGCGGTCGATAAAGTGCAGCGAGCCGTCAGCCCCGCGGCAGACGACGTCGCCGGTGTGGAACCAGCCGCCGCGCCAAGCCTCGGCGGTGGCCGCGGCGTCTTTCAGATATTTGCGGAAGAAGCCGTAGCGCGGCTCTGCTCCGGCATGGCGGACCAGCAATTCGCCGGGCTCGCTGATCGCGGCGTCATCTCCGCGATCGGTGATGATCCGGGTTTCGAGCTCTGCGCCGGGCCGGCCGAAGCAGCGCGTGCCGATATGGCGCGGCTCCCGGGAGGCTGCGACTTCCGCGCCGGCGCCGGTTTCGGTCATCGCCCAGGCCTCGATCAGCGGAAAGCCAAAACGTTCCTCGAAGGCGCCGTGCAAGGCCGGGTCGACGCCGGCGCCGAAGCCGAAGCGTACCGCATGGCTCTTGTCTTGCGGGCCTTTCGGCGCGCCCATCAGCATCGGCGGCATGACGCCGAGATAATGCACGATGGTCGCGCGCGCCTCGCGAACGCTGTTCCACCAGCTTTTCGGGTGGAAGCGATCGAGCACGATCAGGCAGCCGCCCACCGCGACCATGGCCATGGTGGAGCAGGCCATCGCATTCATGTGGAACACCGGCAAGGGTGTCAGCATGCGCGCTTCGCCATCGCTGACGGCGATCAGGCCGCCGACGTTTGCATACCAATGGCCGGCATAGAGGAAATATTCGTTCGGCAGCACGCAGCCTTTCGGCCGCCCTGTGGTGCCCGACGTGTAGAGCAGGGCGCACTCGGTGTCCCGATCGGGCGGGCCGGACTTTGGCGGCGGCACGGCAATCGGGGGGGGCCGGTCGTCCGGGCCGAACAGTTGGATCGTGCGCGCCATCGCCGCGGCCGCGGCGGCGAGGTCGCCTTGGCGGGAGACAATCGCAAGCGCCGCTACCATTTCGGAGTGATCGATAAGATATTCGAGCTCGGCTGAGCGCAGCTCCGGATTGATGGGGACGACCGAAACGCCGAGCGCGTTGAGCGCAAACCAGTTCAGGAAGAAGTCGGGCCGATTTTCTAGGAGGACGCCGACGCGATGGCCATGTCCAAAACCTGCTTGACGATAGACGCCGGCGAGCCGCTCGACCTGCGCCTGAATCTGCGCATAGCTGAGTTCGCCCGCGGCGATATCATAGGCCCCGGCGGTTTCGGTCAGCACATCGATGAAGGGCTTTTGCGCATGCCGGGTTGCGGCAGCCTGGAACGCCGCAAACACCGTGTCCGGACCTGCAGGCAATTGCGTGGCGACCGACATGATGATCCGTTCACCCAGTTCACACTGGGCGGTCACTTTAGGTCTCAAGTTGCGGCGCGTCAACGGAGGGAGGTGCTTTTTCTGTCAATTATATGCACGCGCATACATATGCTGAGCGGCCCTTCGATCCGGTTCGGCGCAACTCGAGTTTGATTTCGGTTGGTCGCGTTGCCCTGTTCCGTGCAAATTTTGCTGATAATTTCGGCATTTTGTCGCGTCATTGTGCGACGCGGTGGGTGAGGAATCGACTTTTCGAGCTGTCGACCCGTTGCAACGATGGCTCCGTGGAAAGCGATTGACATGCAGCCGCATATGTTTACACTTCAAGCAATTCCACCCGGTCCGCTTGGGCGCGGACCGGGATGAGGTGGGTCGCACATGCGCATCCTGTGGCTGAGCTTTGTTGATGCCGCGCAGAACACGCCGTACTTCGAGCGCTTGTCGCGCTATCTCAACGACAGTGCTGCGCCCGGAACGACAGTCGACATTGTGGGCACCTCGCCGCCCGATCGCGACTTCGGGCGTCTGACCGAGTTCCGATGCGCGGCGTTCGCGATCGACCGCTGCATCGAGGCAGAAGCGCAACATTACGACGCTTTTGTCATGGGCCATTTCCAGGATCCCGGCCTTTACGAGGCGCGATCTGCCGTCCGCATCCCCGTCGTGGGCGCCGGCGAGGCGACGCTGCACTTTGCCGCGCAACTCGGGCGAAGGTTGGGGCTCGTTTCGATCGATCCGGTCTTCGAGGTGTGGCATCACGA
Organism: Bradyrhizobium sp.; assembly: GCA_035568535.1. Taxonomy (GTDB): domain Bacteria; phylum Pseudomonadota; class Alphaproteobacteria; order Rhizobiales; family Xanthobacteraceae; genus Bradyrhizobium. The sequence goes on along the minus strand of DATMNV010000025.1, from coordinate 8,252 downwards.
GCAGGCCGAGCGCTACGGGTTGCGCGACCGCATCTCGGGCGTGGTCGGGCTCGGCTTTGTGCCGGAGGATTTCGCTCCGGCGTTCGCTGGCGATGAGGCTGCGTTGGCGAGAATGCGCGCGACCTTCGAGGAGAAAGCCCACCCGCTGGTCGCAGCCGGCGCCGACGTCATTCTTCCAGCGGGCGTGTTGCCCGCACTGCTCCTGTGCCGTCAGGGCGGCTACAAGGTCCGCCACGCTCCCGTGGTCAATTGCGCCTCCGTCGCGCTGAAGACCGCGGAGATGGCGGTCGCATTGCATCGCCTCGAAGGCCTCGAGCCGAGCCGCGGCCCGAGTTTTGCGCTGGCGCCTGAGCGCGCAATTGCCGACTTCAGGAAATTCGTGGCACGGGGGCGGCAGGATGATTGATCATCTCTACCCGCAGCGCGCATCAGCTCCGCGTGACGGAATCGAGAAAGCTCAATGTCGCCGCGGCAAACGCGTCGGGCATATGATCGGGAAACGGCACCATGCCGCCATCGACTTCGATCAGGCGCGCGCCTGTGATCGCGCCTGCGACTTCGGCCGCGACAGGATGGGCATGCGGGTCGGCGGTCGGCGAAACCACAAGCGTCGGGCAACGCACCAGCGGCAGCCGCGTCTCCATCACATAGCGGTTGACAACGCGATGCCCTTCCGCGGCCATGCGGCCGGCTTTAATGGCATCGACCACGAAACGCTCCAGGAGATCGGTATCGCCAGCGGGATAAAACGGCTGCCGCATTTGCCACAGCTCGAGCAGATGCGCCCCGCTGCTCTGCGATGTCGTCTCATCGATGATCTTTTTGCCGGTTGCGGTGGTGCGGCGGGTCGCATCGACATAAGGCGAGGCCGAGAGCACCAGCGCCCGCACGCGCTCCGGGCGTGCCGCTGCCATTTCCACGGCAATCGCAGCACCCGTGTGATGACCGGCGATCGCGGCGCTCGCGATGCCGAGCGCGTCGAGCAGGTCAAACGCGGATTCGGCCCAGGATTCGATCGAGTCCTCGCCGGCGGGCAAGGCGTCGGAATCGCCAAAGCCGACCGTGTCCATAGCGATCGCGCGGTAGCGTTGGCCGATGAGCGGCAGCACGTCGCGGAATTCATCCCAGGAACGCGGCGTCTGGTGCAGCAAGAGCAGCGGCGCGCCGCTGCCGATCATGGCGACATGGATGCGCGCGCGCCTGGTCGCTACGAAGCTGCGCTCGATGCGCGGATGGATGTTCGACATGCGTCTGCCGGAGCGATGGTTGCGGGTCAGAGCTATCAGTCGCAGCCTGAGCGGGCAAGCGCGATGAACAGAGTGGGAGGATACGATGGCTGAACGGTCGTTCGAACGCGAGGTTCAGGATCTCAAGCTTGGCGCCGGCGACATCTTTCACGGCGAAGGCATCTTGGCGATCACCAAGGCGCTGCTGCAGTCCGGCGTCGCCTATGTCGGTGGCTATCAGGGATCGCCGATCTCGCACCTGATGGATGTGCTTGCTGATGCCAAGGACGTGATGCAGGATCTCGGCGTGCATTTCGAGACATCGGCGTCGGAAGCCGCCGCCGCCGCCATGCTGTCGGCATCCGTGATGTATCCGCTCCGCGGCGCCGTGACCTGGAAATCGACCGCCGGCACCAATGTCGCTTCCGACGCGCTGTCGAACCTGTCGTCCGGCGGCGTGACCGGCGGCGCGCTGATCGTGATCGGCGAGGATTTTGGCGAGGGTTCCTCCATCATGCAGGAGCGCTCGCATGCGTTTGCGATGAAATCGCAGATCTGGCTGCTCGACCCGCGCCCTAATCTGCCGTCGATCGTGAAGGCGGTGGAGGATGGCTTTGAGCTGTCGGAGGCGTCGTCGACACCGGTGATGCTTCAGGTGCGTATCCGCGCCTGCCATGTGCACGGGCAATTCGTCGCCAAGGACAATCAGCGGCCGAAATATACGCTGCGCCAGGCGCTGGAAAACCCGGTACGCGACGTCGATCGCATCGTGCTGCCGCCGGCCAATTTCATGCACGAGAGAGACAAGCTGGAGCGGCGCTGGCCGGCGGCGATCGAGTTCATCAAGCAGCGCAAGCTCAACGAAGTATTCGGCCCCGCCGAAGGCGAGATCGGCATCGTGATGCTGGGCGGCATGTACAATTCCGTGATGCGCGCGCTACAGCAGCTTGGTCTGGCCGACGTCTATGGCGCGTCGGTGGTGCCGCTCTATGTCATGAATGTCGCCTATCCCTTGATCAACGACGAGCTGGTTCAATTCTGCTCAGGCAAGGCGGCAGTGCTGATGGTGGAGGAGGGCGCCCCCGAATATATCGAGCATACGCTCAACACCATCCTGCGCCGCCGCGACATCCAGACCAAAGTCTCCGGCAAGGACGTGTTGCCGATGGGCGGCGAGTACACGCCGCCGGTCCTGGTCAAGGGCCTCATGGAGTTCATCGGGCGAAATGCGCGAACGCTGCTGCGCAATCAGCCGCCGGTGCCCGATCCCACACCGATCGTGAACGATCCGAGGGTGAAGGCGCTGGCGCGGGTCGTGCCGCCGCGCCCGGCTGGCTTCTGCACGGGTTGTCCGGAGCGACCGATCTTTGCAGCGATGAAGCTTGTCGAGAAGGAGCTGGGCCCGCACCATGTCTCCGCCGACATCGGCTGCCACCTGTTTTCGATCCTGCCGCCCTTCAACATCGGCGGAACGACGATGGGCTATGGACTGGGCCCGGCGTCGGCATCGGCCTTCAATGTCGAGGCCGGTAAGCGCTCGATCTCGGTCATGGGCGACGGCGGTTTCTGGCACAACGGGCTCGCGTCATCGGTCGGCAACGCCGTGTTCAACAAGCAGGACGGCGTGATTCTTATCGTCGACAATTACTATTCGGCCGCGACCGGCGGCCAGGACATCATGTCGTCGCGCGCGCTCAATCCGCGCCGCAAGACCAACAATTCGATCGTACAGGCGGTGAAAGGCATCGGCGTCGAATGGGTCCGCCAGATCGACCGCACTTATGACGTTACCAAGATGCGCGACACCTTGCGCGAGGCGCTCACGACAAAGGAGAAGGGGCCAAGGGTCATCGTCGCGTCGTCGGAGTGCATGCTGAACAAGCAGCGCCGCGTCCGGCCGCAATTCCTCAAGGCCGTGAAGGACGGCCAGCGCATGGTGAAGGAACGGTTCGGCGTCGACGAAGACGTCTGCACCGGCGATCACGCTTGTATCCGCCTGTCCGGCTGCCCATCGCTCTCGGTCAAGCACACCGACGATCCGCTGAGGGACGATCCGGTCGCCGCCATCGACAACAGTTGCGTGGGCTGCGGCAATTGCGGCGAAGTATCGGAAGCGGCGGTGCTGTGCCCATCCTTCTATCGCGCCGACATCATTCACAATCCGACGCAGTGGGACCGATTGCTTCACCGCATGCGGAGCGCCGTCATCGGCTGGATGCAGCGGCGGCGTCAGGCGAGCCGCATCATCTTCGCAGACTGATGGAGGTCGGGATCAACCAGCACATGACCAGTCCCGGCGAGCTTTCGAGCATCAAGCCGCTCTCCATTGCCATTCTCGCCATGGGCGGGCAGGGCGGCGGCGTGCTGACCGACTGGATCGTTGCGCTTGCGGAAGCGCAAGGTTATGTCGCGCAGTCGACCTCGGTGCCCGGCGTCGCGCAGCGGACGGGTGCCACGATCTATTATGTCGAGATGCTGCGAGCGCGCGGCGGCGCGCCGCCGATCCTGTCCTTGATGCCGACACCCGGCGATGTCGACATCGTCATCGCCGCCGAGATGATGGAGGCAGGACGGTCGATCCTGCGCGGTCTCGTCACTCCCGACAAGACGGTTTTGATCGCCTCGACGCATCGTTCCTTTGCAGTCAGCGAGAAGGAAGTGCCGGGCGACGGCATCGGCAATCCGGTGACCGTGGTCGACGCTGCCGATTTCGCGGCGAAACGCACCATCGCCTTCGACATGGAGGCGCTTGCGGTCCAAAACGGCAGCGTGATCTCTTCGGCACTGTTCGGCGCGCTCGCGGCGGCCGGCGTTCTGCCCTTCGACCGAAGCGCGTTCGAAGCCACCATCAAGAGCGGCGGCAGGGGCGCGGAGACAAGCCTCAAGGCGTTCAACGCCGCTTACGACCGCGCGCGTGAAAAGCCGCGCGACGCGGTTGCGGCTGGCCCCCGCAAACGCTTTGATCCATTGCCAGAACGCGCGGGCCACCGCGCGCTGGACCAATTGGTCGGCCGCATCCGCGCGGAGTTTCCGCCCGCGACGCACGCGATGCTGTTTGCGGGCACCAGACGGCTGGTCGACTTTCAGGATCCCGCCTATGCGGCCGAATATCTCGACCGGCTTGGCGCGGTGCTCGCGGCGGACCGCGCGCATGGCGGCGAGACGCAGGACTTTGCGTTCACCGCGAAGGCCGCAAAATATGTCGCCGTCGCCATGGCCTATGACGATGTGATCAGGGTCGCCGATCTCAAGGTGCGCGGCTCGCGCTTTGCGCGCGTGCGCACCGAAGTCGGCGCCAAGGCCGACCAGATCGTCTACACCACGGAATACATGCATCCACGCATGGAGGAAGTTTGCGGCACGCTGCCGAAACAGCTTGGCCAGTGGATCGAGGATCGGCCAAAGCTCCGTGCGCGCCTTGATAGGTGGGTCAACAGGGGCCGCCGCGTCCGCACCGGCACAGTGTTCTGGTTCATCGGGCTCTATTTCGTCTCGGCGATGCGCGGCAGCCGCCGCGGCACGCTGCGGCATTTTCGCGAGACCGGGCATCGCGAGGCATGGCTTGCGACTGCTACCTCGCTGCTGTCGTCGAACTATGACCTCGCGCTCGAGGCGCTGGAGTGCCGCCGCCTCGTCAAAGGCTATTCCGATACGTATGCGCGCGGCCTGTCAAAATTCGACCGGGTGATGGCGGCGATCCCGCAGCTCGCCCAGCGCGACGATGGCGCGGCGTGGCTGAGGCGGCTGTGTCAGGCGGCATTGATGGACGAACAGGGGATCGCGCTCGATGGCGCGCTGAAGACGATTGCGACGCTGTAGGTTCAGAGATCGAAGAGAGGCAATATGACGATTGATAGCGTGATCGCGGGCAGCGAGCCCTTGTCCGGCGGCGTCGAAATCTCCGCCCGGACCAGCTTTCTGGTCGTAGCCTTGTGCTGGATCGGCATTTACACCGAAGGCTACGATGTCGGCGTTCTCGGCGCGATCCTGCCGGCGCTCGCCACCGATGTGAGCTGGAAGCTGACGCCGATCGATCTCGGCGCGCTCGGAAGCTACACATTGCTCGGCATGCTCGTCGGCGGCATCCTCAGCGGCACGTTGAGCGATCTCCACGGCCGTAAACCGCTGTTTATCGGCTGCTTCACGCTGTTCACGGTCTGCACCATCATCACGGCCTTCACGCCGACGCCGGCCTGGTTCGGCGCGAGCCGCTTTGTCGCGGGCCTCGGGCTTGGCGGCATCATTCCGGTGGCGGCGGCGCTCACCATCGAATACTCGCCGGCGCGCAAGAAGAGCCTCAACTACGGCATCATGTATTCCGGTTATTCCGTCGGCATCCTGACCGCCGCGCTGGTCGGCAAGGCGCTGCTCGCCGACCATGGCTGGCGTCCGGTGGTGCTGATCGGCGCTGCGCCTCTCGTGTTGATGCCACTGCTTTTGTGGTGGCTGCCGGAATCGCTGGAGTCGCTCGCTGCACGGGGCCGCGCGGACGCCGCGCGAACACTTGCGGCGCGGCTCGAAATTCCGATGCCGGCGGCCGCGCCGAGGGCGGAGAAGGTCGGCTGGCGCACGGTGCTCGACGAGATCTTTTCGCCGCGCAATGCGTTTGCCACCATCTGCTTCTGGACTGCATTGTTCATGGGACTTCTGCTGGTCTACGGCATTGCGCAATGGCTGCCGCAGATCATGCGCAAGAGCGGCTACAATCTCGGCGACAGCCTGCTGTTCCTTGCGGTCTTCAGCTTCACCTCCGCCATTGGTGGCATCGTGCTCGGCCAGTGGGCCGATCGGTTCGGCGTGAAGCGCACGGTGGCACTGGCCTACGCGCTTGGCGCCATCGGCATTGCGGCGCTCGCCTTCAAGGGATCGATCTGGCTCAACTACACGTTTGTGGCGATTGCCGGGTTCGGAACGGTGTCGGCGTCGCTGATCCTGACGGGTTATCTCGCCGACTATCTTGCGCCCTTCGTACGATCCGCCGGAACCGGATGGGCCTTGAGCTTTGCGCGCATCGGCGCGCTGATCGGCCCGCTGCTGGGCGGCTATATCGCGAGCCTCAATGTCGGCGCGCAGTGGAATTTTTATGCGTTTGCCGTGGTCGCCGCCGTCGCCGCGGTTGCGACCGCGCTGATTCCTACGAAATAAGCGGTCGTTTCGATTGCAAACGATGTCAAATTTCTGTCTGAGTGAAAAAGATAAATTCGGATCGCAGGAGCAGCAATGACGGATCGGTTTTCCGGAAGCCTGTTGCGGAACGATGTGAGAGACGAAGAAACTCCCCCAAGCCTGGGTGAGATCGGGCTCAACAACTTCGCTCCTTATCTGATGAATCGCATCATGGCGCGGTGGAACACCAACGTCGCGGAGGAGCTGAAGGATTTCGACATGACGACAACCCAGATGCGCGCGCTCGCCGTCCTCAGCGTTTCCTCGTCGGTCACCATCAACGAGCTTTCAGTTTTTGCCGTCACTGAACAGTCGACTATGAGCCGAACGCTGGATTCGCTCGAGGAGCAGGGATACATCCGCCGCCAAACTCGTCCCGACGATATGCGAGTCCGTGACGTCAGCATCACCGCGAAGGGACGATCGGCCTTCGAGAAGGTCTGGCCAATGCTCCATCGCATGCTGCTGCAGATGTTCGACGACGTCGAGGAAGACGAATACCGGAACTTCCTAGGCACGTTGCTCAAGGTCCTGCGTAACGTTCGAAAGCAGGACATTTGAGGGAGCCTTGAAGTCGCGTGGGAGGTTAAAATTTTGACTCTTTTATACATGCGATACGCTGCGACGCAGAGGCTCCGCTTCAGCCGTGAGCTTTCCGATGCACCACCAGTTTGTCGAGCGCGCTCCAGTCCCAATCAATGCCGAGACCCGGCTCCTCCGAAGCAACGCCGTAGCCGTTCTCGACCTTCATGCTTGTTCTGGTCACGAGATCGAGCTGGGGAATGAATTCCAGCCAGCGGCTGTTAGGCACCGCACAACAAAGGGGGAGGTGAATCTCCATCAGGAAGTGCGGGCAAACCGGAACGTTGAAGGCTTCCGCGAGGTGCGCGACCTTCAGCCACGGGGTGATGCCGCCAATGCGGCCGACATCGACCTGGACGATCGAGCAGGCGTCGTTCTGGAGGTAATCCTTGAATTGCGACAAGGAGTACATGGACTCGCCGACGGCAATCGGAATCTGCGTCGAGCCGCATAGCCGCTTGTGGGCCATGACGTCATCGGCATGGATCGGCTCCTCGAACCAAGCGATATCGCATTCCTCATAATGGCGGGCGCGGCGGATGGCTTCGTCGACCATGAAGCCCTGGTTCGCATCGGTCATGACGTCAAAGTCGTCGCCGACGGCCTTGCGCACGGCGCGCAGGCGGCGGACATCTTCCGCCAAATGCGGGCGGCCCACCTTGATCTTGGTGCCACCGAAGCCGCGTTCCTTGGCCTTCCGCGCTTCCTCAACCAGTTCGCCCTCGTCGATGTGGAGCCAGCCGCCCTCGGTGTAGTAAAGTTTGATGCGGTCCTTGGCGCCTCCGGCCGCTTTGTATACCGGTAGCTTCGCGCGCTTTGATCGGAGGTCCCACAGGGCCGTGTCGATCGCGGCCAACGCAATCGAGGTGAGGGCGCCGACTGTGGTCGCATGGACGCGATAGAACCGGTCGCGCCAAATCCTCTCGATCTCGTCCGCCTCGCGGCCGATGAGCAGCGGCACCAAATGATCATCGAGCAGCTTCATGACCGAGGAGCCGCCGGTGCCGATCGTATAGGAATAGCCGATGCCTTCGACGCCGTCCGCATCGCGGATTTTGACGATCGGGGTTTCCTGGGATTCGAAGCTCTGCACGGCGTATGGTCCGCTTCACCTTGGGTTTGAGATCGACCTGAAGCGTCTCAACTGCGGTGATCTTCGCCATGTCGAACCTCCCAAGCTTGGCCTGCAGGCATCAACCCGTATGGTCAAAAAATTGAAACGGCAGGAAGCGTGGGCAGTATCCGCGTTCGGCGTAGCCTCGCCGCCTGTCGTGCGCT
>DATMNV010000024.1:0-29879 GCA_035568535.1 Bradyrhizobium sp. | reverse complement strand
AGCCGATCGATCCGCCGACGGTCTCGATGTCCTTCATCGTCAACAACTCGCCGCTCGCCGGCACCGAAGGCGACAAGGTCACGAGCCGCATGATCCGCGACCGCCTGCTGCGCGAAGCCGAGGGCAACGTCGCGCTGCGCGTCACCGAAGCCGACGACAAGGATTCCATGGAAGTGTCGGGCCGCGGCGAATTGCAGCTCGCGATCCTGATCGAGACCATGCGCCGCGAGGGCTTTGAGCTCTCGGTGTCGCGTCCGCGCGTCGTCTTGAAGAAGGACGAGGCGACCGGCGGCTGGCAGGAGCCGATCGAGGAAGTCGTGATCGACGTCGACGAGGAGCATTCCGGCGTCGTCGTGCAGAAGATGAGCGAACGCAAGGCCGAGATGATCGAGATGCGGCCCTCGGGCGGCAACCGCCTGCGGCTGGTGTTCTACGCGCCGACCCGCGGCCTGATCGGCTACCAGGGCGAGCTGCTGACGGATACGCGCGGCACCGCGATCATGAACCGCCTGTTCCACGGCTATGCCCCCTACAAAGGCGATATCCAGGGCCGCCGCAACGGCGTCTTGATCTCCAACGATCAGGGCGAGGCGGTGGCTTACGCCATGTTCAAGCTGGAAGACCGCGGCCCGATGATGATCGAGCCGGGCTGGAAGGTCTACAAGGGCATGATCGTCGGCGAGCACACCCGCGACAACGACCTCGAGATCAACGTGCTCAAAGGCAAGCAGCTCACCAACATACGCACCACCTCGAAGGACGAGGCAGTGCGGCTGACGCCGCCCATCCGGATGACCCTGGAAAAGGCGCTTGCCTATATCGAGGACGACGAACTCGTCGAGGTGACGCCGAAGTCGATCCGGCTGCGCAAGAAGCACCTCGATCCCAACGAGCGCAAGCGCGCCGAAAAGGCCAAGGAAGCGGTGGCGTAACAAGGACTGTCATGCCCCGCTTCGTGCGGGGCATCCAGTACGCCGCGGCCTATCGGCTCAATCACGACCGTCTCTGGAATACTGGATCACCGGCCTGCCGCCTTCGCTGAGGCTTCGGCGGCCTGACCGCGTGAGCCCCGGCGAAGCCTTGGCGTAGCCGGGTCGCGGGTGATGACGGCTATGCTTTGGCCGGCTTCAAGCTCGTCCATGAACATGCTAGAGCCCAGCCTATGGCTACCCTCCCCTCCTCCGTCGACATCGCCATCATCGGCGCAGGTGCCGCCGGCCTCGGCGCGGCCCACGCGCTGAAAAATTCCGGCCTCTCCTTCGTTGTGCTGGAAGCGCGGAATCGTGTCGGCGGCCGCGGCCACACCATCATGGCCGCGCCCGATGTCGTCTTTGATGTCGGCTGCGGCTGGCTGCATTCCGCGAACAAGAATTCCTTCGTGAAGATTGCGGAAGAGCTCAACTTCGAGATCAACAAGGACCTTCCGCCGTGGCGCGACCGCGCCGTCGGCAATGCCTTCCCACCGGAACAGCGCAGCGATTTCATCCGCTCGCTCGATGAATTCTTTCAGCGCGTCGACGAGGCCGCCAGGACGGCGATCAAGACCGGCCGCGATGCTCCGGCCGACACCTGTCTGGAGCCCGGCAATCGCTGGAATCCGATGATCGATGCGACCTCGACCTATATCAACGGCTGCGAAACCGATCAGGTCTCGATCCTCGACTTCGACGCCTATGAGGACACCAATATCAATTGGCGGGTGCGGCGCGGCTATGGCGCGCTGATGGCGGCCTATGGTACGCCGCTGCCGCTTGCCTTCAACTGCGTCGTCACATTGATCGATCACGTGGGAAAGCGCCTGCGCCTCGAAACGTCGCAAGGCACGCTTGCCGCCGACAAGGCCATCATCACCGTGCCGACCAATTTGATCGCGGACGAAGCGATCCGCTTTAACCCCGCGCTGCCGGAGAAGGTCGATGCCGCGGCAAAACTGCCGCTCGGCCTCGCCGACAAGGTGGTGCTGGCGCTGGCCGAGCCGGAGGCGCTGCCGAAGGAAGGCAATCTGCGCGGCGCCACCATGCGCACGGAGATGGGAACGTATCACTTGCGCCCGTTCGGCCAGCCCTGCGTCGAAGGGTTTTTCGGCGGCCGCTTTGCGCGAGCGCTGGAAGACGCCGGCGACGGCGCCATCGCCGCGCATTCCATCGACGAGGTCGTCTCCTTCCTCGGCAATGATTTCCGCCGCAAGCTGAAGCCGCTGAAGGAATCGCGCTGGGCCCACGACCCCTTCGCCCGCGGCTCCTACTCGCACGCCATGCCCGGCCATGCCGGCAAGCGCGCCATCCTCGCCGCGCCTGTGGACGGGCGGCTGTTCTTCGCGGGCGAAGCGACCTCGCCGAATTTTTTCTCGACCGCGCACGGCGCGCGGGATAGCGGGGAGCGGGCGGCAAAAGAGGCGATGGCGTTGCTACCCACCAAATAGCCTCCCGTCTTTGCGAGGAGCGCAGCGACGAAGCAATCCAGAATATTTCCACGACGAAATTCTGGATTGCTTCGCTTCGCTCGCAATGACGGGGGGCCTATTCGAGCACGCGTGCTCGAAGCGATGCATCAGGTACGATGCACGTGTCGTACTTCCCGAAAATCCGGTAGCGATTCCTGGCGATCAGATTGTACACGGCATCCCGCAGCGGACGCGGCACCACGAACAGCACGCGCACCCAGCTCCATCCCGGCAGCAGCGACAGCACCGTCAGCGCGCCGTCCGATTTGAAATGCGCCACGCCGCCATGGATCACGGCGTTGGTGTCGGGATCGTCGGCATTGATGCCGAGCGCCTGCGCCAGCCGCGTGCCATACGGCGACTGGATCGGCGTGAAGCGGAAGCGCGCGGCCACGTCGCGCGCGACAATGAAACGGATCCAGCGCGAGCAGAACACGCAGACGCCGTCGAACAGGATCACGTCATCGTCCGGCCAGATGCGGCTCATTTCGTTCGCCTCCATGTTTGACGCGTTTTCTTGACGCGAACCGGTTCCCACTTCGCTTGAAAACGCTATCGCGAGTCCAGGGTAAGCAAGGCGACCCCCATCAGCACGATCGCAGGGCCTGTCTTGACCAGCGCGCCGAGCGGCTCGATCCAGAGATCGGGCGTCATGATCGCCGTGCCCGCCATATAGCCGAGCGAGACGAAAATGCCGGCGATCAGGCCGACGGCCGCGGTGCGGCGCAAGGCGACCAGCACGCCGACGCTGACGTCCATCAGGCTGGTGATGCCGGCAAACGGCGTCACCAGCCAGCGCGGAAAGCCGTGCGAGATAAGGATCGCCTTCGTCGCCGGGAAGGAGATCACGAGCGCAATGAAGCCCGACGCCACCCAGAACAGCACGAGGCTCGCCAGCATCAGCGCCTTGACCAGAAATAGCCGCGCGAACCATTTGTCCTGGATGGTCGCCGGGCGTTGCCCGACCATTTGCGCGATCGTCTTCGGCACGATGCCGGTCGCGCTCATCCAGGGCGCGGGATCGCCGCTGACGCCACGGCGCAGTTCGGCAATGGCGGTGGAACGCATCGGCGGCATCCAGCCGACGCGGCTTGCGAGATCGCCGAGCTTTGCGCCGAAATCGAGCAGGAAAGTCGGCACCCGGATGCGCGTCCAATCCGCCGTGCCGAATGCGAAGCGGAACTGGTCGATCACGCCGCCCAGCGAAATCCTCTGCGGCTGCATCAGGTCCCAGCTCACCGCATTTCCCGCCGCGTCGTCGCGCGCCGCGAGCCACGCAACGGTCTCGGCGACATCCTCGACCGCGACCGGCTGGAACGGTATGGCGGACTCCTCCGCCGGCAAATCCAGCGGGAACGCCGCGAGCGCCCGAACCATGGCGCTGCCGCCATAGGCGGAAGGTGCGATCACAAAGCCCGGGCGCAGGATCGCATAAGCGATCCCGAAGGTCGCGATCAGCCGCTCCGCCTCGCGCTTGGTGGTCGCAAAGGCGGTGCGATCCTCGTCGGCCGCGCCGGGGATCGAGATCTGGATCAGCCGGATCATGCGCCCGCTGTCGCCGATCGCCTGCGCGAGTCGCTCGACAAAATCGCGGTGCACCGCGCGGGTGTCGCTGCCGGGGCCGTCCTGCAGCACGCCGAGGCAATTGACCACCACATCGATAGCGCGATCGCGCAGCAGCCGCGCCAGCGCGGCGGTGGCCATCGACAGGATGGGCATTTCCAGATCGAGCGCGTTCGAGCGCCGCGACGCCGAGAAATTCCGCGCCACACCGATGGTCTCAAAGCCGCGGATGCGCAGATCGTCGGTGACGTAGCGTCCGATCAGGCCGGAAGCGCCGAGCACCAGGACTTTGCGGGATGGCTGGCTCATCTGGTGGGCATGATCCCGAAAAGTGGGAACCGGTTTTCGGACAAGATCATGCCCCCTTAAAAAGGCTTCGCGATCATCAAATACAGAATGATCATAACCGAGCCGAAGCCGGGAATGCCGAAGGCGAACCAGCGGCGAAACAGCACAAAATAGCGAGCCGGCAGCGGCTGGCTTTTCTCCGTCGCCAGTCGGGCAAGATTGCGCATTTCCATCTGCATGAAGATCACGGGTATCCAGAACGCGCCCGCGACCGCAAACAGCAAAAGCGAGGTGGCGAGCCAGCCTTCCGAGGGGCTGGTCGAAGACAGCATCATCAGCACACCGCCGGTGATCGGCTGCGCGATCACCGCCGTCAGCGTGAACAGCATGTCGGCGATGACCACGACCGAAGCGGTGCGCGCGATGAAGGCGGCGGAGCCGCTCCGATGCGCCATCAGCATGAAGAAGGCGATGCCGCCGCCGGTGCCGAGAATGACGATGGCGCCGAGCACATGCAGATATTTGACGATGAAATACAGTGTCATCGTTTCTTCGCCACCTGCGCCTTCAACACGCGATCGAGTTCGGATGCGGCGAGCTTAACGCCGCTTTCGGTTTCCGGCAGCCAGTGTCCCTCGCCGCCCAAAGCCGGCAGCACGCGGAAATCGGCCTTGCCGCCGCCGGCACGGAAGCTATCGACCAGCTTCCTCGAAAACGCGAGCGAGAAATATGTGTCGTTGGCCGCGACCAGCCAGGTCACCGGCACCTTCGCCTGCCTGCCGAAGGAGGCGGCTGCGGCGATCAACGTATGCGGCGCGCAAATCTGGTTCTCGAAATCGTTGGCGTGGCCGCCACGGCCGGGTGCGAAGGCGATGATGGCCGAAACCGCCTTTGCCTCGTCGCCAGTGAACGCCAGCGCGCCCCAGCCGCCGGCCGAATGGCCGATCACAATCGCGCCATCGGGACGGATGAAGGGCTGCCCGCGCAAAAACTCCAGCGCGAGCCGGATCTGGTCAGCGGTGGCGCGGCCAGAACGCGCATAATCGGCCTCGTCGCAACCGCCCTGGTCCTCGAGATAGGCGCCGCCGGTCGCGCCATGCCCGAGCCGCTCCGGCACCAGCACGGCGAAGCCGCGTGCCACCAGGAACGCGGCCAGCGCGCGGTATTCCGGCTGTGGCATTTGCGCGCGACGCAGCACGTTTTGCGTCGTCGCATGCGCGATCACGGCAAGGTGAAATGGTCCGTCGCCTGGCGGACGAAACAGCACGGCGCGCGCGCCGCGGTCCGCGGCCGGCGTCGGTACCAGCCACGGCTGTTCGCGGTTGAACTCGGCTTCCGCGCCCTGCGGACCATAAGGCAGCGGCGTCTGCTGGGTGAAAATCAGCAGCGCCAGCAACGCGAGGGAGGTTTTCAGCAAACGCATAGAGGCCTGAACACCGCGGGCAATCGAATACGTTCAAAGTCTATCAGCGACGAATCAACGCCCGCGAATCTTTTGACGACGCCGCTTCGCATCGCTCTCACAGCAGCTAAACGCAACGCGCGAGCGGCGATCCGGCTTGCCCCACATCGCGAAATACCGGTTAGGTGGGTGCCCTTGTCCTTTTTCGGCACACCTATGTCAAAAAACTGATGCACAAAATCCACAGGTTAACCGATAATTAAGGATAGACCTTGAAGGCGGCCCGCCGAGTTGCTTTGATGAGCAACCATGAGCACCACCCTAATCGAGGTTCGGCCGGCCAAAGCTGCGGATGCTTCCGCGGTGGCGTCGACCCATGACGAGGCCTGGCGGGCGGCCTATCAGGGCATCATCCCCGGCGCCGAGCTCGAAAAGCTGATCAACCGCCGCGGTCCGCAATGGTGGGACTCCGCGATCCGCAAGGGCAGCCGCGTCAGCGTGCTGGTATTCGGCGACAAGATCGCGGGCTACGCCAATTACGGCCGCAACCGCGCCCGCAGCCTGCATTTCGAAGGCGAAATCTACGAGCTCTATTTGCGCCCGGAGTTCCAGGGACTTGGCTTCGGCCGCCGGCTGTTCGCCGCCGCCAAGCGCGACCTGGGGCAGAGCGGGCTGAAGAGCATGGTGGTCTGGGCGCTTTCCGACAACGATCCCGCCACCGAGTTCTACCGTGCGCTCGGGGGCCGCATGGTGGCGCGCTCTTCCGAGCGGTTCGGGCCGAAGTCGCTCGACAAGGTCGCCTTCGCCTGGACCAACTAGGCGCAGCCCGGCGCTTTCTGCGCTAAACTCCCCAACGAAATTCAACTCCAGCTTCCTGCGGAGCCATTCATGCGTATTGACGCCATCGGCATCGGGATCGATCCGCCGCGCGAGGTCAATGTCATCGTCGAAGTGCCGGTCGGCGGCGAGCCGATCAAATACGAGATGGACAAGGAGGCCGGCACGCTGGTGGTCGATCGCTTCCTCTATACCGCGATGCGCTATCCCGGGAATTACGGCTTCATCCCGCACACGTTGTCCAATGACGGCGACCCCTGCGACGTGCTGGTCGCCAACACCCGCGCCATCGTGCCGGGCGCGGTCATGAGCGTGCGGCCGGTCGGCGTGCTGCTGATGGAGGACGAAGCCGGCGGCGACGAGAAGATCATTGCGGTGCCGTCGTCCAAGCTGACCCAGCGCTATGACAAGGTGAAGAGCTATTCCGACTTGCCCGACATCACGCTGCAGCAGATCCAGCACTTCTTCGAGCACTACAAGGATCTCGAGCCCGGCAAATGGGTGAAGGTGCTGCGCTGGGGCGGGCCCGAGGATGCGCACAGGCTGATTTTGGAAAGTATTGAGAGGGCGAAGAAGAAATAGCACCGCTTCGCGTGTTCGAACAACGAAAGGAGTCCGCGGAGGCTCCCCTCACCCGACTCAAACTCCCGGCTTCGGCAGCCCCGCAATCGCACATGCCGCGCGAAGCGTATTCACCAGCAGGCACGCCACCGTCATTTGGCCAACGCCGCCCGGCACCGGCGTGATCGCGCCCGCAACTTGCATTGCTTCGGCAAAAGCGACATCGCCAACCAGCTTCGTCTTGCCCTCCGCCGTCGGCAGGCGGTTGATGCCGACATCGATCACGGTCGCCCCTGGCTTGATCCAGTCGCCGCGCACCATCTCGGGCTTGCCGACGGCGGCATAGACCAGATCGGCGCGCCTGGTGAGCCCCGGCAGATCGCGCGAGCGCGAATGCGCGATGGTCGGCGTGGCGTTTTCATTGAGCAGTAATTGCAGCAGCGGCCGGCCGACCAGGTTGGAGCGGCCGATCACGATCGCGTTCATGCCTTCGAGCGAGGCATGAACGCTTTTGGTCAGGATGATGCAGCCGAGCGGCGTGCAGGGCGACAGCGCGGCAAAGCCGCCGGCGAGCCGGCCGGCATTGTTCGGATGCAGGCCGTCGACGTCCTTGGCGGGATCGATGGCGTTGATGATGGTTTCGGTAGAAATCGATTTCGGCAGCGGCAGCTGCACCAGGATACCATGCACGGCGGGATCACGGTTGAGCTTTGCGATCAGCGCCAGCAGCGCGTCTTGCGAAACATCGGCCGGCAGCCTGTGCTCGAAGGAGGCCATGCCGGCTTCCTGCGTCTGCTTGTGCTTGCTGCGGACATAGACTTCGCTGGCGGGATCATTGCCGACCAGCACCACGGCGAGCCCCGGCAGCAATCCGTGATCGCGCTTGACCCGCGCGACTTCGCTCGCAACGCGGGCGCGAAGCTCCGCTGCAATGGCTTTGCCGTCGATGATTTTGGCCGTCATCTCATTCCTTCTTCGCTGCGGTGAGTAGCCGCAAGGCTTCGCCGATCCGCGCGGGATCGCCGTCGATGCCGATCTGCTTCATCCGTGAGGTCGCGCCCGACAACAGCCGGACATGACCCTTGGGCACGCCGAGCGCTTTCGCCAGAAGCTGCATCACCGCGCGGTTGGCCTCGCCGCCCTCGGCGATGGCGCGCACCCGCACCTTCACCACGTTGCGGCCGTTCGAAAGCGTCTCGATCCCGTCGATGTCGTCGCGGCCGGCGCGCGGCGTCACCCGCAGGCTGAGGCTGATGCCGTCTTTGGAGTAGCGCCAAGGTTCCATGGAGAAGGCTCCATCGAACCCGTGCGATCAAATGACGTTGGGGTAGATGTAGTAGATGATCACCCGCTGGATGAACATGATGATCAGGATCAGGATGATCGGTGAAATGTCGAGGCCGCCGAGACTGGGCAGGAAATTGCGGATCGGCCCCAGCAGGGGTTCGGTGATCCGGTACAGGAACTCCGCCACTGCAGCGACGAACTGATTGCGCGTGTTCACCACGTTGAAGGCGATCAGCCACGACAGGATCGCGGAAGCAATCAGGAGCCAGACGTAGAGATCGAGAACGATCATGACGATGTCGAGAACGGCGCGCATGCGGGGGACTCTAGCCTTCGATCGTGGGTGGGGGTCTTTGCGCTAGATATCGGTTCCACCCCGCCCAAACAAGGGAAGCCGCCCGCGAAACGCCCCGAAAACCAGCGATTTTCGCCCATCCTTAACGGGCCTTTCCTTGACTTGGGCCTAGTGCGGATTTAAATGGCGCCCTGTCCGCCGTCCCTCTTTGAGAGGCAGCCGCGGAGGGGCCATAGCTCAGCTGGGAGAGCGCGTCGTTCGCAATGACGAGGTCGGCGGTTCGATCCCGCCTGGCTCCACCACGCTTCGCCCGCGCAGAGCCCGAGGGGCAAAGCGTGGTGCCCGGCGAAGCCCGAAGGGCGAAGACGGGCTGGATGGTTAAGCGCACAAAAATCTGCTTCTCATTCCCCAACTTCTACATTCCGGGCTACGCGTGGCGCAGCCGCGCAGAGCCCGAAGGGCAAAGCGTGGTGCCCGGCGAAGCCCGAAGGGCGAAGACGGGCTGAGGCAATGTGGTACGTCTACATTATTCGTAGCGTTGAGTTTCCCGATCAGGAATACACCGGCGCAAGCGAAGACCCGAAACAACGCCTTGCGGATCACAACGCCGGCAGGTCGGCGCACACCGCTAAATTCAAACCCTGGAAGCTGGTCTGGTACTGCGCCTTCCCAGACAAATACAAAGCCCTCGAGTTTGAGAAATATCTCAAATCCCACTCCGGTCGAGCATTTGCCAAGAAGCGCCTCTGCTAACCTCACCTCCCCGTAAACCGGGGCGGCCGTTTCTCCACAAAACTCGCCACACCCTCCCTAAAATCCGATCCACGCAGCGCCACCACCATCTCGCGATTCGCATCGATGGTCGCTTCCGCCAGCGTCTGGAACGGCACGTCGTAGAGCTGGCGCTTGATCACGGCGATCGCGCTCGGCGAGGCGAAATCGGCGAGATCGCGCGCGTAGGCATAGGTCTCCTCGCGCAGCTTCTCCGGCGGGTAAAGCCGGTTGACCAGTCCCATGCGCAGCGCCTCGTCGCTCGACACCCGCCGCGCGGACATCAACAGGTCGAGCGCATTCGCATGACCAATCAGGCGCGGCAGCATCCAGGAGATGCCGTGCTCGGCGATCAGCCCGCGCCGCGCAAACGCTGTGGTGAAGACCGCGCCTTCGGCGGCGAAACGCAGGTCGCAATAGAGCGCGTGCACGAGGCCGATGCCGGCGGTCGCGCCGTTGAGCATGCCGATCACCGGCTTCGGGATCGATGGATAATAGGCGTAGCGCGTCTGCCAGTCGGGCCGCCTGTTCATGTCGAAGGGCGGAATGTTCTCGGCGCGCCGCATCGCGTCGGGATCGATGCTCTTGAGCGCCTCCATGTCGGCGCCGGCGCAGAACGCGCGGCCCGCGCCGGTCAGCACGATGATGCGGACATCATCGTCGCGGCTTGCCGCCATCATCGCCTCGCGCACGTCGTGCTCCATGATCGCCGTCCACGCATTCATGCGATCGGGGCGGTTGAGCGTGATGGTCGCGATCTTGTCGCTGACCTCGTAGAGAATGTGCTGATAGGCCACGTTCGTCCTCCCGTTGCTTGTCCTGCTGCAAGCTTCGGGAGACAACCTAGCACATCGGAAGATTTGAAGTTTTCCGCGAGGCGGAAACGCCGACTTTCTATTTGCGCATGATCTCCGCGCAAACGCTACGCGTTTGTCGCGAGGAAAAACCGGTGCCCACTTTTCCGGATCATGCGCTATTCCGCGGCCTCGGCCAGCATCATCGCCGGCGCGAGCGCAAGCCAGCAGTCGATGAAAGCCTTGAGCCAGGCGCGCTCGACCACGTCATGGACAGCGCGTCCGTCGAAATGTGCCTGACGCGGCTTTGCGCCGGGCTGATCCGTGCTGCCATGCGTGGTCCAGCAGCACATCATCTTGAAGGTGACGTCGGGATGGAACTGCAGGCCGAAGGCGTTGCCGCATCGGTAAGCCTGCATCGGAAAATCATCGCCGGCGGCGAGCAGTTCGGCGCCGCGCGGCAGCTCGAACCCTTCGCGATGCCAGTGATAGACCTGCGCCGGCCAGTCCGGGCATAGCGCGAGGCCTGCCTCGGTCGGGCGGATCGGGTAATAGCCGATCTGGGTCAGCCCTTGCGGATGCGGCGCGACCCTGGCGCCGAGCTGCTTCGCCAGCATCTGCGCGCCGAGGCAGATGCCGAGAAACGGGCGCTGCTCCCGGAGCGGGACTTCGATCCAGTCGATCTCACGGCGGACATAATCGTCGCCATCATTGGCGCTCATGGGCCCGCCGAAAATAACGGCACCAGCGTGCTCGTCCAGCGTTTCCGGCAGCACATCACCGAAGCGCGGGCGGCGGATATCGAGGCTATGCCCGAGCGCGCGCAGCACGTTGCCGATGCGGCCCGGCGTGGAGGATTCCTGGTGCAGGACGACCAGCACTGGCCGTAAGCGCCGGGTGGTTTCGGCATTTGCGGCCGGTCGCAGCAGGAATGGTCGTTGCCTCGTCATCGAGCCGCAATCTTAGCTAAGCAAAGGTTAACATCGTGTGAGGGTACGCACACTCAGGCCCAAGCAAGGGCCGGGCCAACCAGAGCATGATCCGGAAAAGTGTGTAGCGGTCTTCCCTCGCGACAAACGCGGAACGCGTTTGCGCGGAGATCATGCTCAAACAAAAAGGTAGAGCGGGATGACGATTCGAAGAAAAGTCATCACGCTCTAGCGCTTGCGGAGCTGGAAACCGCCAACCGCGCCGAGGATGAAACCGCGCGGAAACAGCCGGAGCGCCAGCGGCACCATCTTGATGCCGAAACCCGGCAGCACGGCGCGCCGGTTGGCCATCAGCCCGCGATAACCCTGTTTCGCGACATCGGCCGGCGAGACGTTCAGGATCGCGGAATCGAAGCCGGGCCGGAATCCCGCCCGCACCTGGAATTCGGTCGGCACCGGTCCAGGGCAGAGCACGGTGACGCGTACCCGATGGGGCTTCAGTTCCTGCCGCAGCGCCTCGGTGAACGAGAGCACGAAGGCCTTTGAGGCGTAGTACATCGCCATGCCCGGCCCCGGCAGGAAGCCTGCGATCGAACTGACGTTGAGGATACCGCCCCGATGTTTGATGACGCTCGGCGCAAAGCGCAGCGACAGATCGGCCAGCGCGCGGACGTTGACGTCGATGATGCCGAGCTGCTCGGCGCGGTCGAGCTCGGCCGCCCGGCCGAACAGGCCGAAGCCGGCATTGTTGACGAGATATTCGACCTCGGCGTCCGCTGCACGCAGCGCCGCTTCGATCGTGTCACCGGCGTCCCGTGCTTGCAGATCACAGGGGATCAGGATCGGCGGTTTGCCGCCGGCGGTTGCAATGTCCCGCCCCACCGCGTCGAGCCGGTCCGCCCGCCGCGCCACCATCGCCACACGATGACCGTTCGCGGCAAAGACGCGCGCCAGTTCGGCGCCTATGCCTGCTGAGGCACCGGTAATCAGCGTCACACGCTCGGTCACGGTTCAAAGCTCTTTAAGTCAATCAGGGATTGCCGCGGTATCGTCCGCGACGAGAGCATAGGCGCGTGGTGGGATGCAAGCCACCCCATGAGCATGGCGGCGTGCGCAAACGCAGAAAGGCGCGACGATGTGCCTTATTTGCCAAACAGATTAAAGTTTCTTCATGTACGCGACCGGCGCGCGCTCGGCTCAATCGCTGGAAACGGGGACCTGCCGCCGCTCTGCGACGCGGTGTTTCAGCTCGATCCGGTCGCGCGACGAAATGCCCAACAGGTCGGAAGCGCGCCAGACCACATTGTCCTCGAACTCGGTGACGTTGCCGTCGGCATAGACCAGCTCCCACATCATCTCGACGATGCGGAGCCGGCCGGCTTCATCGACCGAGCGCATGATGACGCTGGTGAAGTGATAGAGATCGACCGCCTCCCCTTCAACGAGGGTGGCGGAAGCGATCAGATGGTCGGCGGTGCCGCGATCGAGCCCGAAGCGGCTTTCGATCAGGCTGTGCAGCTTGTTCTTCTCGATCTCGGAGGGTTCGCCGTCGAGCGAGACGACATGGATCAACAGCGCGGTCGCCGCGAGCTGATAGCCGGCGTCGTCAAAGCTGCGCTCATGCGCATGCGGGGAAACCACGTCGGCAATGAATTGGCGCAATCCGTCGAGCATCGTCGTCTCTGTCAAATGAACCTGGCGTTACGGGTTATATGGCGCGGGACGCGAGTGTGCGCAATCCGCGCGCTTTCGCCGCATGCATTACGTTTAGGCAATCTGACGCGAAGGAATGACGTAACGCTAAGGTATCTCGTACACCACCATCTTGTCGGCGATGCCGCGCAACGCCGCCTGCTTCTGGATCGGCTTGATCGCCTCCTTCTCCAGGATGGTGGCGACTTCGGGCGCGTCGATCACGGGCCCGGTGATGTGGATCTCCTGCGAGGTCGACAGGCTCTGCACGCGGGCGGCGATATTGACGGTCTGGCCGAAATAATCCTGCCGTTCGTTGAGCATGACGGCGAGGCACGGGCCCTCGTGAATGCCGATCTTGACGACGAGGTCCTTGTTGCCGCGCTCGGCGTTGAGCGCATCCATGGCAGCGCGCATCTTCAACCCGGCCGCGAGCGCGTGCTCGGGCCGGATGAAGGTTGCCATCACGGCGTCGCCGATGGTTTTCACGACCGCGCCCTTCTCGGACGCGATGATTTCGAGCAATGCATTGAAATGCGCACTCACGAGGTCAAAAGCGACGAGATCGCCAACCCGCTCGTACAGGGCGGTCGAGCCCTTGAGATCGGTGAACAGGAAGGTCAGCGAGGTGATCTTGAGCCGCTGGTCGACGTTGAGATTGTCGGCCTTGAACACGTCGCGGAAGGTCTGGTTGGACAGCATCCGCTTGGCGGTGAGGAACGGCCGCCTTTTTCCCAGCAGGTCATGCAGGGCATCGGCGGCGATGAACACCGTCGGCAGCACGCGCACGCCGGCCTGGTTGTCGATCGACAGCCGCAGCGGCCCCGGGCGCATGGTCGTGCTGCCGGTCGGCGGATGCGCCTTGTTGTAGATCAGCGAGAGCTGCTGGCGCTCCTTGGTCGGCTCGCCCTGCACGTCGATGAACTGCGCCGAATGCGTCACCGGCTCGAACACGATAATGAATTGCGGCGGCAGCTGCAGCGACAGCACCGCTTTCTCGCCAGCGGGTACCTCCAGCGCATCGAGCGTCACCTGGTCGGTCAGCGAGGCGAAGGACTCCTCGTTGAGGTCGATGCCCGAACTCCAGAACACCTGCTTGAAATATTCCCAGAGCGGCAGCGTATGCGGATCATGCGCGGCGATGCGCCGGACCCGGCGCGCCACGGTGAAGGCCACCTCGACCTGCTCGTCGACCGAACATTCGTAGCCGCAGGCGCACAGGCCGCAATGATAGTCGTCAGGGCGCAGCGACTTCAGTGTGTCGTGGGCATCGAGCACGCCGCTGCAGCCCGGACACAGCACGTTCCAGGAGAGATCGAACAGGCCGAGCTTTGACGCCTGCAGCAGTCCCGATATCGTCTTCTCCTCGTCGAGGCCGGTTCGCCTGGCGAAATCCAGAGCGTTGATGCGGTTGAGCTCATGGTCCTTGCCGTCCTTCACCAGCCGCGTGATCGCGTCGGCGACCGCGCGATCGGCGGATTGCTGCAACAGGGAGAACTGGGCTTCGATGTCGCTCATGCGCGTTGTCCGATGGAGATCTGGAGTGCGATGAGTTCAGTATGAGTCGTCATCGCGCTCCAGCTTTTTGTTTGAGCATGATCTCCGCGCAAACGCGTTCCGCGTTTGTCGCGAGGGAAAACCGCTCCACACTCTTCCGGATCATGCTCTATCTCCTGTTAGCGCGGTTTGATGACAAACAGCGGCGAGCGGTCGGGCTGCGTCGTCACCACGCCGACCGGGATTACCGGAAACCTGTCGATCAGTTCCACCCGAAATGCGCCGACCAGCTTGGCAAGCGCGAGGGTTGCTTCGACCTGCGCGAAATGCGCGCCGATGCAGACCCTAGGGCCCGCGCCGAACGGCAGATAGGCGAAGCGGTCCGGCGGCGGGTTGGGTGCCATGAAGCGCCGCGGCATGAAGGCATTGGGCTCCTGCCAGAGCTTTTCATGCCGATGCAGGAGCCATGGCGCCATCAGGATCACGTCGCGCGTCTTCACCTTGCGCCCCGCGACGGTGTCCGGCGCGTAGGCCGCCCGCGCGATCAGGAAGGCCGGCGGATAAAGCCGCATGGTCTCGTCGATGACGGCGCGAGTGAATTTCAGCCGTTCGAGATCGTCTGCGCCGCCGGCATCCATGACCTCGGCGGCGATCTCGTCCTGCGTGGAGGGATCGAGCGCGAGCAGGTACAGCGCCCAGAACAGCGTGATCGCGGTGGTCTCGTGGCCGGCGAGGATCATGGTCGCTATCTCGTCGCCGAGCTGCTCGTCGGAAAACGCCCTGCCGGTCTCGGGATCGCGCGCGGCTTCCATCAGATCGAACAGGTCGCGCGGCGGCGCGCCCTCCTGCTTGCCGGCGGCTCGGCGTTCCGCCATCAGCATCGCGACAAAGCCGGTCCACCGCTTGCGGAAGCGCGCCCGGCGGAAATCCTGCGGGGTCTTGAACCACAGCGGCAGTGCGATATCGAGCAGATGTGGCCGCGCCAGCCGGTCGCCATATTCCATCACGAAATTGCGCAAGGTCGCGCCATGACGCTCCATGCCGAACGAGAACATGGTGCGGCCGGCGATCTCGAGCGTCATGCGCTGCATGGTCTCGCGCAAATCGACCGGCGCATTGCCGCGCGCCTTCAGCTCGGCGATGGTTTCGTCGGCTACCTCGATCATATGCGGGACCAGCGTCGACACCGCACGCGGTGTAAAGGCTGGCGCCAGCGTGCGGCGCTGGTGCTTCCAGGCGCGGCCTTCGGCGACCAGGAGACCCTGGCCAAGGATGGGCCGAAGCACGCGGAAGCCGGTCGGCGTGCGCGTATAATTTTCCCAATTGTCGACCAGCACATGCTTGATCGCGTCGGGCGTATTGAGAATGAAGCTGCTGCGGCCGAAGAAATTGCCCTGGATGACGTCTTCTTCGTAGGCACTCTGGCCCCAGGTTGCGATGGCGCTGTTGCGCATCATCCGCATCCGCTTCAGGAAGCCCAAATCATCGGGGGCGCGCTGCGGCTGCGGCGGCACGAGGCGGCGGCGTGCGACGGGGAGATCGTAGACTTCCGCTAGGCTCATGCGACGGCCTCGTGACAAGGGGACATGAGGGACAGCTAGATAGCTAGTGAGTCAATTCCGCGACCGCAATCCTGCATCCCGAAGCGGGCCAAGGCGCAGGCCGTGATTCTTCTTCGTTGAACAGGCCCACGGCGTTGCGGCACCCCCAAGACCGGCGGCCGCGCGAAGAGAATGGTGAAATCGATCGCCAGCATTTTTTCCCAAGGCGCACGCCGTTCAACTCCACCAGCCATGACGTGGTGACCCGGAGCGGGGCGCCAGGAAGGGCAGCGTGCGCCTTTGGCGATGGTCGGTCGCGATCCGCCCGTTTCTCCCCCAATATTCAATATCGGCACTGCCCTGCGCGCCACCAAAACCCCGTGAAGCACTGGACAGGTAAGGACTTTCGCGGGCATCACTGCTTTTCAAGGGAATCGAGCCATAGCAGGCCAACCGGAACCGGATATGACTGACGCGCCCCAACGCCCGCCGCTTTCCGCCGATGGCATCACCGCACCGCTCCGCCACACGACCTTCCGGCGCATCTGGCTCGCAAGCCTGCTCTCGAATCTCGGCATCCTGATCCAGGGCGTCGGTGCTGCCTGGGCGATGACCCAGATGACGTCGTCGGCCGACAAGGTGGCGCTGGTGCAGACCGCGCTGATGCTGCCGATCATGCTGATTTCGATGCCGGCCGGCGCCATTGCCGACATGCATGACCGCCGCATCGTGGCGATGGTGTCGCTCGCAATCGCGCTGACCGGGGCGACCACGCTCACGGTGCTGACCTGGCTCGGCCTTCTGCAACCCAACCTCCTCCTCGCGCTCTGCTTCGTAGTTGGCAGCGGCATGGCGCTGTTCGGACCGGCCTGGCAGTCCTCGGTCAGCGAGCAGGTGCCGACCGAGACGCTGCCGTCGGCGATAGCGCTGAACGGCATCAGCTACAACATCGCCCGCAGCTTCGGTCCGGCGATCGGCGGCGTGGTGGTCGCGGCACTTGGCGCGGTCGCGGCCTTCGCCCTCAACGCGCTGCTCTACCTTCCGCTCCTGGTCGTGCTGTTCCTGTGGAATCGGGTCCACGAACCCTCACGGCTGCCGCGCGAAAAACTCAACCGCGCCATCGTCTCGGGGGTGCGCTACATCACCAACTCGCCGCCGATCAAGACCGTGCTGCTGCGCACTTTCGTCACCGGCCTGATTGGCGGCTCGCTCTCGGCACTGATGCCGCTGGTGGCGCGCGATCTCCTGCATGGCGGCGCGCAGACCTACGGCATTATCCTCGGCGCCTTCGGCATGGGCGCGGTGATCGGCGCGCTCAATATCGGCGAGATCAGGAAGCGCCTGAGCGGCGAGTCTTCCGTGCGCGCCTGCGCCTTGTCGATGGGCGGCGCCATCGCAGCGGTGGCGCTGAGCCGCGAGCCGGTGCTGACCGCGGCCGCGCTTGTCATCGCGGGCTCGGTGTGGATGCTTGCGGTGGCGCTATTCAATATCGGCGTGCAGCTCTCGGCGCCGCGCTGGGTCGCGGGCCGCTCGCTTGCTGCATTCCAGGCCTCGATCTCCGGCGGCATTGCGATCGGAAGCTGGGGCTGGGGCCATCTCACGGATGCCTATGGCGTGGAGACCGCGCTGCTCGTGTCAGCCGGCCTGATGCTGGTCTCGCCGCTGCTCGGTCTCGCGCTGCCGATGCCGCGAGTCGGAGCCCGCAACGAGGTGACGGAGGCGCTGGCCGATCCCGAGGTGCAGCTGCAGCTCACCGGGCGCAGCGGGCCTTTGGTGGTGGAGATCGAATACCGTGTCGCGCAGGATGATGCACGCGCTTTCCACAATGTGATGCAGGACGTGCAGCTGTCGCGGCAGCGCAACGGCGCCTATGGCTGGTCGATCGCGCGCGACATCGCCGAGCCCGAATTGTGGACCGAGCGCTACCACTGCCCGACCTGGCTCGATTACTTGCGCCAGCGCAACCGCTCGACCCAGTCGGAGCGCGCGCTGCATCAGCAGGCCATCGCCTTCCACGTGGGCCCCGATCCCATTCGCATCCGCCGCATGCTGGAGCGTCCGTTCGGCTCGGTGCGCTGGAAGGAAGACACGCCCGACCGTGCCGCCAACGAGGTGCTGCCGGTGGTCGCGAGTGCCGCGGGGAGCAGTACGTAACTCACCGTCATTCCGGGGCGCGACGAAGTTGCGAGCCCGGAATGACAGCGCTCACACGATCTGCGTCGCGCCGACGGGCGTCTTCACCGCATTCGACAGTACCTGCAGCGCCTGGCTCAGTTCGGCGCGGTTGCGCGCGGCACCGAGCGAGATACGCAGGCCGCGCGGTGCGGCCTCTCCAGTCGCGAAAGCATCTTCGCCGACCACGGCCAATCCGTTGCGCATCAGATGCGACAACAGATCGGTGCCGGCGAAATGCGACGGCAGCGGCATCCAGAGATGATGGCTCGCCGGACGCGCCGCATAGGTGATCCCCTTAAGGAAGCGCGCGGCCAGTTGCTGGCGCGCGGCGGCCTCGTTGCGGATCGCGCGGATGATTTCATTGGCCACGCCGGAGCGGAGCCAGTGCGTCAGCAACGCCACCATCAGCGACGGCGGCATCTGCAGGCTTGCCTGCAGGTTGCCGCGCATCTTCTGCTCGGCGGCAAGATCGGGCGCGAGCAGATAGGCCACCCGCAATGCCGGTGCGATGCATTTGGCGATGCTCGCGGCGTAATAAGTTCTTTCGGGAATGAGCGTGGCGATCGGCGAGACCTGAGGTTCGAGCGGACCATAGACATCGTCCTCGATCAACACAGTGCCGCGCTTGCGGATGATCTCGGCGACCGCCTTGCGCCGCGCCGGTCCCATGGTCGCCGTCGTCGGGTTCTGCTGGGTCGGCACCAGGTAGACCGCCTTCGGCTTGTGCTTGCGAATGGCGTCATCGAGCGCATCGGGCCGCGCGCCCTCGCCATCCATGGCGACGCCGACGAGACGAACATTCAAGCGCGCCGCGGCGGCCTTGATGCCGGGAAAGGTCAGCGCTTCCGTGACCACGACGTCGCCCGGCGCAGTGAGTGCCAGCAGCGCGTTGAAGATGATCGCCTGCGATCCCGGATAGATCACGATGCGTTCGACTGAGGCCTGCGGCACGCGCGGTTGCAGCCAGTGCGCGGCGGCTTCGCGCTCATGCGTATTGCCGCCCGGCCGCGAATAGCTGAGGAAGGCGCTGAAGCCGGCCTCCGAGCGAATCGTCGCCAGCCCCTGCGCGATGCGGAGATCGAGATTGGCCTCGACCGGCTGCGGCGGCAGGTTCATCGACAGGTCGATATTGACGGGCGCCGGGAGATCAGCGGCGGCGCGCGCGGTGGTCTCCGAGACGAAGGTGCCTTGTCCGACGCGCGCTTCCAGCAAACCGCGCCGCCGCGCCTCGCCATAGGCGCGGGTGACCGTGGTGAGATCGAGATCGAGCGCCGAGGCCAGCGCCCGATGGGTCGGCAGCCGTTCGCCGCGCACCAGCCGGCCGCTGGCGACATCGGCCGCCAGCGCATCGACGATCCGCAGGAACAGCGGGCCTTGCCATTCGGAAAGTGTAGGGACCCAATCCATGCAATCAGGCACTTTGTCTTTGATTGTATGCATATGGAGGCATATTGTATGGACACCCCACCAGTCAAGGACCACGGCCATGACCGAAGCCATTTCCCTCTCCAAGGCGCTCGCGCGCGGTTTCTCGATGAAGTGCCCCAATTGCGGGCGCGGCCATCTGTTCGGCCGCTTCCTGAAGGTGGTCGACCATTGCGAGGTGTGTGACGAGGATTACACGCCGCAGCGCGCCGACGACTTTCCGGCCTATCTCGTCATCGTGGTGGTCGGACACATCGTGGTGCCGGCGCTGCTCGCGGTCGCGATTGCCTATGATCCGCCGGCCTGGCTGCAGCTCGCAATCTGGCTGCCAATCACGCTGTTTGCCTCGCTCGGACTGCTGCAGCCGACCAAGGGCGCAATCGTCGCGCTGCAATGGCGGACCGGCATGCATGGCTTTGAGCAATCGAAGCGGCGCCGCGAGGCGCTCCATCCGCAGGCCGTCGCGGCGCGGGTTGCGGTGCGTAATTAGTTACGCCGTCACTGCCCGTGCTCCGTCAGCACCTTGTCGCAGGCTTTCGACAGCCGTGCGCGGTTCTGCTTCAGACAAGCCAGCACGATCTGATCGCCTTGCTGCATATAGGCGCGGCAGAAGCGCGAGACGTCGCGCGCGCAGGCATCATGGCCCTGTTGCTGTGCGCAAGCGTCGGAAGCCAGCAGGACGAACGGAATGACGAAAAGCAATCTGGTCATATTGACGCCTCTAAAAGCCCGGCCAGCGTGATCGTGGCCTTCTAGAGCGCGGTCAAGGGTGTCGCAATCGATTTGTAGGGCGAGGCGCGCTTGCAGCAAAACGACGCAGGCGAAGCGCATGATCAGGAAAAGTGGGCACCGGTTTCACGCGCAAACAATAAACTAAAGCGCGATGGCATTTCCAGCCATCGCGCTTTACCCGCGTCGTTTCCTGTCCAAGGGTGGGGGATCAGTCGTTCGTCGCGACCTTCTTGGACCTGGCTGCGAGTTCCTTGTCCATCACCGCACGGCAGCCGGGGGACAACTCGGCCTTGTGCTTGAACATGCAGGCGGTGATCGCCGGGATGTTCGGGATTTCCGAGCTGCAGAGCTTGAAGGCGTCGCCGGTGCACATTTGCTGCGCTTCGGAGCTGAAGGCGAAGCTCTGGCTCGAGATCAAAGAGGCGGTGAGAGCGATAGCCAGCACCAAACCGGCCTGGCGAAGCTTGCTGGTAAACGATGCGGTCATTGTCGGCTCCTGTTGGCACCCGCCCCGGGCGGGCCCGTTGTTTCGATGCCGACACCATGCGCCCCGGCGGCTCCTTTCACTGTGATGACTGTCACTTGAAGGGGCCTCTCTGTGACGTCAGTCACTCCGGTGGATATCCGGCGGAAATCCCTCGCGGAGCAGCTCCGTGTTGGGAAGGTGTTAACAATTCCTTCGCATTAATGGAGGGGCGCGAAGGGGCGCATCCAGTTCAGTTGCGTTTGTAGAGAGAGTAGCGATGCGTAATGCGTTGGGCCTGATGCTGGCCACTGTTGTCGCGGCGGCTGCGATCGCCGGAATCTGGTATTGGACCTACGCGCCGCGCGCCGACGCGGCTCCCCCCAAAACGATCGCCGCGAGGCCGAGCGAGCCGCTCACCCCGGCCGCCGCGAAATTGGCCGCCAAGGACGACGTCGACGTCACGGCCTCGGTGAGCAAGCCCGCGCCATCAGCACCGCCTCTGATGCCATCAGCCCAAAAATCCACCTGCGCCAATCCGGACGCGCTCGGTGTCAGCCGCGTGGTCGAGATCGACACGTCAGGCGGACCCGGCTTCGGCTTCGAGAATTTCAAGCAGTACGACTTCCTCGAGCCCAAGGAAGTGGTGCTGACCTTCGACGACGGTCCGTGGCCGGGCAATACGCCGGCCGTGCTGAAGGCGCTCGACGATGAATGCACCAAGGGCCTGTTTTTCGCGATCGGCAAGCACGCGACCTATCACCCCCAAATCCTGCGCCAGGTCTATGCCGCCGGCCACACCGTGGGGACGCATACCTGGTCGCACGTCAATCTGAACGGCAAGAAGATGACCGAGCAGATGGACAAGGATGAGATCGAGAAGGGCATCAGCGCGGTGAAATGGGCGCTGGGCGGCCCCAATCCGGCGCCGTTCTTCCGTTTCCCGGAGCTGCAACACAATCCGGCGATGATGGCCTATCTGGGCTCGCGCAATGTCGCGATGTTCTCCACCGACCTCGATTCCTTCGACTTCCGCAAGGCCTCAAGTCCCGAGAAGGTCGTCACGACCGTGATGACCAAGCTCGACAAGCTCGGCAAGGGCATCATCCTGATGCATGATTTCCAGAAGCACACCGCCGACGCGCTGCCGACGCTGCTGCGCAAGCTGAAGGAAGGCGGCTACAAGGTCGTGCAGGTCAAGGCAAAGACGCAGCTCGCGTCGCTGCCGGAATATGACGAGGCGCTGGCGAAGGAGCTGAAGATACCGGCCACTGCGAGCACACGCCCGGTCTCCAGCGTGGTGCAGACGGTTTCGAGGTAATTCGTCACTGCAAAAAAGAAAGCAATCCAGATCCGCCGGGATAGCGGCGCTGGATTGCTTTGCCGTTCGCGCCAAAGGCCGGGGAGCAGCGCGACGGGCTTACCAGTAGATACCGTAGCGGTGCAGCGCGGCGATGATCCGCCCGGCGGTCAGGCGGCCGTGGTGGGGCCGCTGATGCATCTGTGCCTGGCGGTTGCGACCCGAGCGATGATAGGTCGGCTCGGTTGAAGGCGGCGTGGCGATCGTCGAGGTCGCCGGCGGCGTGGCCTGAACCGGAGTCGGCCGCGTGCTGAAGTGCGGCGTGTCGGTCGTATTTCGGGTCGTATCGGCCGGAGCCTGCGTCTCGGCAGGGGGCGGCGCATATCGCGGCGTCTCGTCCGGGGTCGGCGTGGTGTTGGTGACGTTGTCGGCCCGGAGCACATCGTTGCCCTTGGACTGAGTTGCGGCCGCCGGGTCGGCAGGATTAAGGCGGGACAGGCTGCGGGATTCGCCCGCCTGGGCGGCGGCAGCAGAGGCCAGGATCATCGCTGCAATCAAAATGAATTTGCGCATGTGAAATCTCCCCTGTTCACGAAGCCGGATGGCTTGGTCAGGACCCTAGGCGGTTTCCGCACAGGCTTATGTGACGGAGGTCACCCGGGGCCGCCACGACAGAAAGATCGAACGCAGTGTCTGCCCTGCGTCATCGAGGTGTTGCCCGCTTGCCTCACCGCAGCCCGCGCTGAACCACAGTCCGTCAACTCGCGTTGACTCTCGTTAGAGGCGGGTGCCATCGTTAAAATGGTAGTGCCCGCAAGGGCTAATCAAGGGAATGCGGTGCGTCCTTCTGTTTGGGACAATGCCGCAGCTGCCCCCGCAACTGTAAGCGGCGAGCCAAAGACCATTTAATGCCACTGGGACCATCTGGTTCTGGGAAGGTGGTCGGAGGCCGTGACCCGCGAGCCAGGAGACCTGCTACCAGCAATGGTCATGCGCGAACGCGTCGGGCGGGGTGCTCCGAGGCGTTGCTAGAGCAGGATTCTGCCGCTTTTCGGGCGAAAGGCAGATATCGCGGCCCGCGTGCGTGACGGTCTGGTTCTTCGCCGTTGGGCACAACCGTGTCGATTTCAAACATCTCTGGACGTCTTACGCCGTCGCGCGTCCGCGCGCGTTCCCTTCATCTGTCGCTCGGACTGACCGTCCTGGCTGCCCTCGATGCGCCAACCGCATCGGCGCAAGACTCGCAAACGCTGAACCCGGTCGTGGTCTCGCCGGCGACGCCGCGGGGCGTCCCGAACCGGGCCGGAAACGAAGCTCAGGGCGTACCGAAGCGGGCCAAGCGCGCGGCGCGGCAGGCCGCGCCAAAACCGCTGCCGGCCACGCAGCCAGCTGCTGGCCCTGAAGCCGTGTCGACGCCGCCGGGCAGTGCCACATTCGTCGTACCCACGCCGCTCAACGGCAACCTGGTTGCGACCAGCGCCAGCCGGCTCGGCCTCACCGTGCACGAGACGCCGGCGAGTGTGGACATCGTTACCCAGCAACAGATGCGCGAGCAGGGTTACCGCACCACCACGGAAACCGCGATAGGTGCGGTCGGCGTGCTCGCGGGCGATTTGGGCGGCGCGCCCGCGACGTTTTCCATGCGCGGTTTCAAAGGCGGCGAGATCAACGTCCTCTACGACGGGATCTCGATCGGACCGGGAGACATCACTTCGCGCATCATGGAAACCGCCAATCTCGATCAGGTCGAATTCCTCAAGGGCCCCTCCGCACTCATGAGCGGCCTCGACGCGATCGGCGGCTCCGTCAATTTCGTGTCGCGACAGCCGACCACGGGACCGATCAAGAATGAGCTGGATAGCTCCATCGATACGCTCGGCACTTACCGCACGCATTTCGGCTCGGGCGGCAGCACCAATATGCAAGGGCTCGACTATCGTTTCGACGTGAGCTCTTCGAAAATCGCCAGCTTCATCGACGGCGACTACCAGCAGCTCAACAACGTGTCGGGCCAGCTCAATTACCGGGTCAACGACGTCTTCAAGGTGTTCGCTGCCGTCGACTACAAGCGCGACGACGGCCACGCCTATTGGGGCACGCCGCTGACGACGACCACCTTTTCCGGGCCGTTCTCCACCCACAATGTCGTCGCGGGATCAGCGATCAATGTCTTCGACAGTATGAACATTCCGCCCATTTCGCCCGCGACGGTGGACTCGCGGACCATCAGGACCAATTACAACGTCGCTGACAACTCCGTCGGAGCGCACGAACTGTGGCTGCGCGGCGGCTTCGAGTTGAAGGTCACCGAGGACGTCACGATCAAGAACCAGACTTACGACTACGGCGCCAAGCGACACTGGATTGACAGCGAGACCTACGCCTTCAATCCCACGACCTCGCAGGTCGACCGCGACCGCTTCTTTGTCACCCACAAGCAGCAGGTCATCGGCAACAACACCGACGTCGCCTGGGATTCGTCCTTCTATGGCATGGAGAACCGGCTGGCCGCGCAACTGCAGGTAAGCCGCAACGACATCCAGTTCGGCCAGGAGGGTGGCAACACGTTCCCGTTCGATTCGGTCGACCCGATCAATCCGATTCCCGGGTTTTACGGCGTGATGCAGCCGAACATCCGCAACAGCACGCTGGAAAACCTCGCGGGCTCGGTCGAGGATCGCCTGAAGATCACACCGTGGTTTGCGTTGATCGGCGGCATCCGCCTCGAAGATATCAGGCTGACGCGCGACGGCATCAATTCCCCCGACATGCCCGGGGACCCGTTCACCGTCCCCGCCGGCCTGCCCTTCAGCCAGAATTGGCAGCCGGTATCATACCGCGCGGCTGCGACGTTCGAGCCGACCAAGGGGCTGATGTTCTACGGCATGTACGCGACCGCCTACGATCCGGCGGCGGCGGGCATCTTCTCGGTCAGCCCAGGGAACTCGCTCCAATTGACCAGCGCGCGCATCTACGAGACTGGCGTCAAGGTGATCTCCGACGACAAGCGGGCGGAAGCGACGATCGCGGCCTATGACATCGAGCGACAAAACGTCTACGTCTTCCTCACCAATTCGATCGCCACGCTGGCCGGCGAGGTCCACACCCAGGGCGTCGAGCTTGCCGGCGCGGTGCGCCCGATCGAGAACCTCAAGCTCTGGGGCAACGTAGCCATCACGGATTCGAAATATGGAAGTTTCGATGTGTTCACCGGCAATACACCGTCGGATGTCGCGCCTGTAATTATCAACGCGGGAGCGTCCTACCGCTTCGACAGCTGGCGCTGGCCGGTGGAAATCGGCGGATCGATCCGGCATGTCGGACAGCGTTATTTGTTCGAGGACGACCTGACCGCCATGCTGCCCTACACCACGGCCGACCTCTACGCCTTTGTCGACATTCCGGGCCGGGATCTGTGGTGGCAGGGGCTGGAGACGATGCGCGTCAGCTTCCGCGTCCGCAACGTCACCAATGCGCTCTATGCCCAGTACTCCGATGCCGGTCTGCCCGACCAGGTCATCCTCGGCGCGCCACGGACATTCGAGCTGGCCGCCTCGGCGAAGTGGTGAGATGCGCATTCTCGCGACACTGCACCGCTGGTGGGGTGTCGCGTTCTGCCTGTTGTTTGCGATGTGGTTCGCGTCCGGGATCGTCATGCACTTCGTGCCGTTCCCGGCGCGCGGCGAAAGGCCGGCGACGCACGGGATCGATACGTCGCCCGCGGGGGCCGAGCTTATCGATTACGACCAATGGACCGTCGCGGGCGACTTCGACTCCGACCGCCCGCTGTTCCGCTATGCCGTGAACGACAACGCCGGCACCGAGATCTACGTCTCTTCGCGGTCAGGCAAGGTCGTCCTCACCACCACGCGAACCCAGCGCCTGGCAAACTATGCCGGCAGCATCGCGCATTGGCTCTACCCGACCGAGCTGCGCCATCACGGGCACATGTGGAGCGCACTGATGTGGTGGCTGTCACTGCTGGCCACCATCGGTGCCGCGATCGGCGTGATCATCGGTCTGTTGCGGCTTGGCAGCGGACCCGGCTACCGAGGCCTGCAGCGCTGGCATCACGTCTGTGGCCTGATCTTCGCGCCCTTCCTCCTCACCTGGATTTTCTCCGGCTTTCTCTCGATGGACGACGGAAGGCTGTTCGCGCACAGCGACGAGCTGTTCCGCGCCCTGCACAAGCTCGACTTCGAGCCGCTGGCTTCGCACCCGTGGCTGCGCACGAGTGTGACCGTCGCGCTCTGCCTGTGCGGCCTCGTCTTCAGCCTCACCGGCGTGGTACTGGCGTGGCGAAGGGTGCGGAGCAGCGCAAGCCACACTACCGCCGAACTGTAGCCACAGAATAGAAGCGATGAGCACGCCAGCCTGTTCGTTCTGCCGCAAGAAGCAAGGCGAGGTACT
Source organism: Bradyrhizobium sp. (assembly GCA_035568535.1). Taxonomy (GTDB): domain Bacteria; phylum Pseudomonadota; class Alphaproteobacteria; order Rhizobiales; family Xanthobacteraceae; genus Bradyrhizobium. Next base: position 3,474 of record DATMNV010000024.1, on the reverse strand, counting down.
GCAACTCGTCGCGGTGCCGCCGGCCTATATCTGCGACGAATGCGCGATGCTCGCCGTCGAAATGATCAGCGTTCAACATCCCGACTGGCGCGGACGCCTGATGAGCACACTGGCGCGGCTTCCCGATCTATCCGGCGAAAAGTGAGGGCCAAACGCCGGAGGCTCCTGAATGTCCTCCGAAAGAATGAAGGGGAGGCGTGCGCTCCCCTTATCCTTGTTCGCCACTTTTTCATTTGCCGAACCGCTTGAGCAGCCTCTTCGCGGCCAGGCCCGAGTAAATGGCCTCACGCGGCTAATTCGACCTTCTTCATCTTGGCGAGCTTCTCGAGCAGCCTCTTCGCGGCCGGGCCCGAGGAATGCGGGTTCTGTCCCGTGATCAGCGTGCCGGCTTCGACGACGTGAACATCCCAGTCGCGCTTCTTCGAGAAGGTGGCGCCGAGCTTCAGCATCTCGTCTTCGACCAGGAACGGCACCACTTTGGTGAGGCCGACTGCTTCTTCCTCGCCGTTGGTGAAGCCGGTGACTTCCTTGCCCTCGACCAGAGGCTTGCCGTCCGGCGCCTTGACGTGGCGCAGCGCGCCTGTGGAATGGCAGACGACGGCGATCGGCTTGCCGGCAGCCAGGAAGGACTCGATCAGCTTGACGGAGTTCTTGTCTTCGGCGAGATCCCACATCGGGCCGTGGCCGCCCGGGTAGAAGACGGTGTCGAAGTCTTCCTGCCTGACGCTGTCGAGGCGAAGGGTCTTGTCGAGCTGGGCTTCGGCAGCCGCATCACTCTCGAACCGGAGCGTAAGATCGGTGCGGAATTCGGGTTCGTTGCTCTTGGGGTCAAGCGGGGGACGACCGCCCTTCGGCGAGGCGAGCGTGATCTCGACGCCGGCGTCCTTGAAAACGTAGTAGGGAGCGGCGAGCTCCTCGAGCCAGAAACCGGTCTTGCGCCCGGTATTTCCGAGTTGATCGTGCGAGGTGATGACCATCAGGATCTTCATTGACTGCTCCTATTGTGCTTGGCGGGTTTCGCGCCCGATGGTGATTTTGCACAGGAGCAGACAGGTCGCCCGTTAAGCGCTGTTAGAGGCTGTTAGTTCTTGCGAGCCGCGATCTTGCGTGGCCGCGTCCAGGTAGAAAGGATCGTAATTCCCGGCTTCTGCGCGCGGCGCTGGCGTTGCCTTGTTCACCGGGGACGCGGGCACGAGTTTGCGCACCGATCGTCAGGCAGCAGCTTTGTTCTTGATTGCACCGATGAGCGCAGTGAGTAAGGCTCCGCCAGCGCCACCGGCAACTGCCTGCGAGATAACACCGCCGACAGTCAGATTACCCGACTGGGCTGCGGCTATGACCGATGGCAGCAATAACGTCACGACCTGGCCGAGAACTCCGCCCCCGACCAGACCAGAAATGATGTTGCCAGCAGTCCCCAGATCAAACGTTGGCGATGACTTGCCCGCGCCAACGCCGCCAAGCGCGCCTGCAACAAGGTTTATCAAAATCTGCTCCATTTCGATCTCCCTATGATCTGCACCAGTCGAGGTGATCTCGCACCAAGACGTGACGGCTCCGACGCAGGGTTTTGGGGGGCGAGCGCCGGAGCCGTCCCGCTCATCGCCGACCGCTCGTGTGGGGTGGTTGAGCCAAATGGTCGTCGATGGAATGCAAGCGAGCGGCAGGATCGTCCAGCGACCATTGATTTAGATCAAATATCTTCGGACGCCGTGCGATGCGGCGCAAAGGCTTCGGCGTTCGATTACAATTTCGCCTCTGATGATCTCAGCGGAAGACATCGCGAGCGCGGCCTGATCGCAGGACACGGAAGCGCGCGATAGCCGCGCTCGCGTTCTCGCTTGCTAAGACCGGGTCGGCTCACATGCCACTACCGCCGCCGCCGCCACCACCACCGCCAGCGTTTCTGGAATTATCGTATGTATAATCTTTGGGTGCGCTGGGCGCGTAGCCGGACGCTCCTGGATAGCCAGTCTTCACGCCGTTGGCGTGCATCACACGCCACGGAGCGTAGCCGGAGACGGCCTGGGGGTGCTTCCTGGAGACCTGATGGTGCTGGTCCCGCGTTTTGCTTGATATATTCTGGGCAAGCACAGCCGGAGCGGCTGCGATCAGGGCTGCGGCTGAAAGTGTGATTATCGTTGTCCTCATTTTTGCGGCCTCCTTCCTTGGACAGCATCGAGATTGGCCATCGCGCGTTCCAGCGATGGTGCGATCCATCAGGCCCCTCCTGAACTCAACACCGAACAGGCCGAACTCCTCCTTCACAATCTCAAAAGTGCCGCCCTGCGGGCGGCCTGCCAAAGTTCAACATCATGGCCGCCCGACAGAGCGGCATGATGGTTCCCGGCGTGGAACGGTTCGCTCCTGACGATGGCACGTCTCAGGGTGGTGTTCAGCAGCGGCGCGGCAGCCTCCCCACGTTCGCCGCGATATACGGAGTTGGCCTGCGCCAGCCGCAGCTCGCGAAGCGAGTCTTGGGTACGTTCCGTTACCCATGTCTCCGGGCCGGACATGCGAAGCGTGGTGCGCAAGAGCGCATCGGACTTATGTCGTATCGTATTGATTATGTTCGCAGTTTCTTGCGCGATTTTTGAAACGGACCACGAAAAGCACCACAGAGTTGCGGGGCTACCGACGACTGCCACATGTTCGAGCGCAGGCCGTGACACCCGAGGTCGGCTTGTTCTGTCCACGCGCGGCGCAGATCGCTGCCGTGCACCGGATCATCGGCCACTAGTTCGGCGTCACCGTGACGTCGAAGCGCAGGGCCCGTCATTTGCAGACTCCAACGTCCCCATTGGCGCCATAGGCGCCCTTGTTTTGGAGGGGGCGCCCATAGGGATTCCCGGGCGCCTATGGTGCGCCCATCAGAAAGCTTTGGCGCTCCGGCGATCCCCCTCCTGCAGCCTGACGAGCGCACCCACAATCGCCACATCTGATGCGCAAGCTCAGCCTGTGTGCACGAGTTGAAAGGTCCTTCGTTCTGTCTCAATTCCGTAACGGCCGCCGCGTCAGATGTCGCTCGGTCAACGACGAGACACCTCATGACACCCCCGCCGCTCGTCGCTGATCTCGCGCCCGACGGCACCGAACTCACCCTCTATGACGAAGAGCACGCCATTACCTACGTACGAATGCTCGATGCCGCCGCTGAGGGAGCGGACTGGCGCGAGGTAGCGAGGATCGTGCTGCATATCGATCCCGACAAGGAAGGCGAGCGGGCTCGTAAAGCGTTCGACAGTCATTTGGCGCGAGCCAGGTGGGCCGCAAACTTAGGGTATCGACAGCTCCTCCGCCACGGCTGGCCCTCCAGAGCCTCGTCTGCTTAAGCGTAACCGGTATGAGCTCCCACGTCTGCAGTGATCAGCGCGAGCGAGCGTAACGGGTCGGCATCCAGTACTGGCGCATGGCCTCGACGACGTGCGGAATGTCAGTATAGGCGTTGCGCAGGAATTGCTCGGTCTCGCGGCC
>DATMNV010000023.1:0-2717 GCA_035568535.1 Bradyrhizobium sp. | reverse complement strand
AGACGTGCTCGGCTTCGGCACCGAGACGATCGGCACCGACGCCGGCCAGGCCGCGCACTTCGCGCCGCCTATCCGTGCCACTACTACATGCACGGCGCCGGCAAATACGGGCTGCAGTGCTTGTGCAATCTCGACCGGCTGCCGGCGACCGGCGCGCTCATCGTCGCCGCGCCGCTCAAGATCCTGCAGGGGAGCGGAAGTCCGTTGCGCGTGTTCGCCATCGTGCCGGCGCGGACCGGAAAGCGATAGACGGGGCCGTTGCGCTCCCGCGGCCCGCCGTCACTCGCTCAAGCCGGCCACGATCGGCATGCGCGCGGCGCGCAGCGCCGGAAACAAGCCGCCGATCGCTCCGACGACGAGCGCCAGCAGCACGCCCTGCACGATCAGCATCGGGCTCAGCTTGAAGCTGAACACCACCTGGGTAAAGCTCGCGCCGAGCGTAGAGGTGGTGAGGCCGTCGAAGAGCAGGAACGTGATCAACGCGCCGATCAGTCCGCCGATCGCCGCGAGGATGAGCGATTCGACAATCGTGCCGACAAAGGCGGAGAAGCCGCCGAAGCCGATCGCGCGCAAGGTCGCGATCTCCGACGCGCGGGCGGCGACCGAGCTGTACATTGTGTTAAGTGCGCCGGCGAGCGCGCCAAGCGCCATGGCGATCGCGAGCGGCCAGCCGAGCTTCTGGATCAGATCGGAGGTGAACGAGGACTGGTCGGCATAGTACGCGGCCTCGGACTTGGCCTCGAGCTTGAGCCGCGGATCGTTCTCGACGTAGGTCTTGAGCGCCGCGATCGCGGCCGGGTTCTCCAGGCGCAGGCGGAGCGTCTGGAACGCGTTCGGGCGCTTGAACAGGCTCTGCACCACCGCGAGATCGGCCCAGATTTCCGAATCGAACACGCTGCCGCCGGCATCGAACACGCCGACCACGGTCCAGCGTGTCGAGCCGGAGACAACCGTGCTGCCGAGCTCGAACCCCTGGAACTGACTCAATATCGCTTTGCCGACGACGAGCTCGTTGCTGCCGGGGTTGAACATGCGGCCCTCGATCAGCCGGATGTCCTTGCGGATCGCCGCGCCTTCCGGGCCGATGCCGCGCAACGGCAGGTTGGCTTTGGTGCCGCTGGAGCGCTTGATGCCGTCGATCGTGAGGTAGAGTTCGGGCGAGACCAGCGGCTTGCCGTCGGGCCCGCGGGCAACCCCAGGCGCCTCCTCGACGAGGCGTACCTGGTCGCGCAGCACCACGCTGTTGATCTCGGATCGCGACCCGCCGCGCAGGACGACGGCGATGTCCTCCGACCCGGTGCCCGACAGCGTGCGCTGGAATCCGTTTGCCATCGCCAGGAAGGCGAGCAGCACCACGACCACCAGCGCGATCGAGACCACGGTCGACAGCGAAAGCCAGAACCGCCGCGGGATGCTCTTGATGTTGATCATGGTCACCGCGGCGACTTGCAACAACACCGAGCGCATATCAGCCTCTCCCCAGCGCGGCGGCGATGCGCAGCCGGAAGGCATTGAGCGCAGGCAGTAAGCCCGTCACGATGCCAAGCCCAATCATCAGCGCCACCGCGGCGAGGGCGATGCCGGGCGTGAGCGTCATCCCGGGAACGAAATTCGACAGGCTGTCGCGCATCCACCAGATCACGAGCAGAGCCACGAGAATGCCGGGTATGCCGCCCAGGAGGGCAAGCAGTACGGATTCGCCGAGCACCAGGCACAGCACGCGCGCCCCGGTGAAGCCCAGCGTCTTCAGCACGCCGATCTCGCGCGTGCGCTCGCGCACCGCCATGATCATGGAATTGCCGACGATCATCAGGATGGTCGCGAACGCCGCGCCGACGACGAGTTCGACGATCAGCGCGATGTTGCCGAGCTGGGCCGCAAATGCCTTGTTGAACGCCTTCTCGGTATCGGTCGAAGTCTCATAGGAAGAGTTGGCGAACATTTTGTCGACGGCTTTGGCGACCTGGTCGTTCATCGACGGCGAGGAGGTACGCAGCACGATCCAGCCGATCATGTCCTTGGCGAAGGAGCGGGTCTCGTCGAAATAGTCGTACTGGAAGATCATGAAATTGGTATCGACGTGCAGCCGGTGGCTGGTGAAAATGCCGTCGATGGTGAAGTCCCAGGTGCGGGCGCCGTTCTTCTGCGAGAAGATCTGGCTCGAGATCGGAATGTGGTCGCCGACCTTCCATCCCCGTTTGCGCGCCAGCGTCTCGCCGACCATGGCCCCTGAGCGATCGCGCACGAAAGCGCGCCGCGCCTCCGCCGGAAAATCCAGATCGTCGCTGTAGAGGTCCATGTAGGTCTCCGGCTCGACCGCAAACACGATCAGGAAGTTTTTTGGGTCCTGGAAATAGCCGCCGAACCAGTTGGCATGGGTGAGGTTGGCCACGCCGTCGATGCCACGGATGCGGTTCGCATAGGCGACCGGCAGCGGCTGGGTGAAATTGATCTTATTGACGACCACCAGCCGGTCGGCGTGCGCGACATCCTCGCCGGCGTCGAAGGCGCGTTCGAACGCGGCGAGCACACCAAAGATGGCGAAGGCAACGATGATCGATACGATCATCAAGCCAGCGCGCAGCTTTTTGCGGAACAAATTCTTGCGGATGAGGACGAAGTCGTTCACGCCGCCAGATCCTTCTCGATGAAGAAGCCCTTGTCGAGGTGCAGCGTGCGGCGGGCGTATTTGGCGGCGGCCGGATCATGGGTCACCA
>DATMNV010000022.1:0-31176 GCA_035568535.1 Bradyrhizobium sp. | reverse complement strand
CTGACTAACCCGCGTGATGAACCCACTGGAATTGGTTGGGTGACAGCAGTCCCAAGGAGAATATGATCAAAGAACTGCCGTCACCCTTCGCGACGGTGCCGCAACCACACGTGTTCCGCCGCGAAACTCGTTAATCAACTTGTCGCCGCCTTGGCGCCGGAAACAGCTGCCAGTATTTCAGCTCGTCGCCCAGTGTCGCATAGGTGATGTTGTTGGCGGTGAAGGCGAAGCGATCGACCTGCACCAGCAAGGATTCGCTCGGCAACGTGTCGGGCAGCTGCGTCGTGATCACCTTGCATTGCTGCAAATCATGCTTGGCGACGACAAAGTCGGTGGCTTGCATGTTCGGTTCCGGCTTGTTCTATGCCGCGATCTTTTTCGTCGGCCCGGCACCGCTTGGCAACAGCAACAAAGTTTGAAACAGCGTTCGCTTCATCCAACCGATCATTTGGTCAATCAGTCCCCCCGATCACGCCTTCGCGTTTCTTGATCGCGCGATAAAAGCTCCACCACAGATGCGCGGCCGCGCCACGCAGCGGCCGCCACGGCTCCGCGAGCGGCGCCATCTGCTTGGCGGTCGGCCGCTCCTTCAGACCGAGTCCGATCTTGACCGCCTCCTGCACGGCGAGATCGCCGGCCGGCCAGGCATCGCCATGGCCGAGGCAGAACAACAGATACACGTCCGCGGTCCACGGACCGATGCCGTGCAGCGAGGTGAGCGCATGATGCGCGGCGTCGGCGTCCTCTTCCGCCAGCACGTCCAGGTTCAGCCGGTCGCTGGACAGCTCGCGCGCGAGAAATTTCAGCGTCTTGATCTTGGCGGCCGATAGTCCCAGCCGCCCGAGCCGGTCGGCGCGGGCGCGCCGCACGGCATGCTGGTCGAAGGGGTCGAAGGCCTTGCTGAGACGATCCCAGATCGCGCCGGCGCTGGCGGTGGAAAGCTGCTGGCCGCAGATGATGTGGGCAAGGCCGACAAAGCCGGGCTCGCGCCGTCTGATCGAGGGCATGCCCGCGCGCTCCAGGATCGGCTTCAGCCGCGGGTCCTGCTTGACCAGCGCGTGGATGGCATCTTCGAGGTCGGCCTGGGTGTTGAGGTGGATGGTCATTAACTCACTCGTCATGCGCGGGCTTGACCCGCGCATCCATCTGCTTCGTAACAGAGTCTTCAAGGATGGATTGCCGGGTCAAGCCCGGCAATGACAAGTATTGCTGGTCATGCCGCCCGTCTTCCGCTTTGCCCCAAGTCCGAATGGCCCGCTTCACCTCGGTCATGCCTATTCGGCACTGCTCAATTTCGACCTGGCGCGGAAGAGCGGCGGGCGGTTCCTGCTGCGCATCGAGGATATCGACCCGGCGCGCTGCAGGCCGGAATTCGAGACAGCGATCTACGAGGATCTGGCCTGGCTCGGCATTTCCTGGGAAATGCCGGTGCGGCGGCAATCCCTGCATTTCGGCGAATATCGCCTCGCGCTCGAGAAGCTGTCGGCGCTGGGCTTGATCTACCCGAGCTTCGAGAGCCGCGCCGAGATCGCAAGACTGGTGGCGCAGCGGGAAGCGGAGGGAGCCTGGCCGCGCGACCCCGACGGCGCGCCGCTCTATCCCGGAAGCGCAAAGCGGCTTTCGCCCGAGGAGCGCGCGCGCCAAATCGAATCAGGTGCCCCTTACGCGCTGCGGCTCGACATGGAAGCGGCGATCGCGCGGGCCGGCGTTCTTTCCTGGAACGAGCAGGGCGCGGGTCCCAAGGGCGAGACCGGCCGAATCGCGGCCCGTCCGCAGGACTGGGGCGATGTGATTCTGGCGCGCAAGGACACGCCGACCAGCTACCACCTCTCGGTCGTGATCGACGATGCCCTGCAGGGCGCGACCCACGTGGTGCGCGGCGAGGACCTGTTTCATGCAACCAGCGTACACCGGCCGCTGCAGCGGCTCCTCGATCTTGCCGAACCGACCTACCGCCACCACCGACTGATTCGCGATGAGGCCGGACACAAGCTTTCCAAATCGACAGGCTCGACCGGTTTGCGCGAATTGCGCGCTTCGGGCGCCAGGGCGAGCGATATTCGAAAACAACTCGGCTTTTCATAGATTTCTTTGGGCGCTAGGCGATCCACGCCGTGACACCGGTAGCCCCGCCATGCGATGCTGGCGACGGCGGGGGCCGGGAGTATCATGGCGGTAAAATCGCGCACCCAGCGCACGAAACACGCGGCGAAGAAGCGACCGGCGAAAGCGCGCAAGTCCAGCGCTAAAGTGGTCAAGGTGCATAAGCAAGCCTCGGCAACCGGCGTGGTGGAGGCTGCGCTCGCCGTGTTCGCCCATGAGGTGCGTACGCCGCTCACCGGCATCCTCGCCATCAGTGATCTCTTGGCCACCTCCGAACTCGGCGAGCGCGAGCGGCGCTGGGTCGACACCATCAAGGCGGGCGCCGAGCACCTGGCGAGTCTGGCGACGCTGTTCGTGGACGCCGCCAAGGACGGCAACGCCCAGGCCGGCTTGCGCGAGGATTTGTTCGACCTGCGGGCGCTGGCGCGGAGCGCCGGCGATTCGCTGGCCGGTCGCGCGGCGGCGAAGGGGTTGCATGCCGAGATCGACATATCGGGCGCGCTGCCCGCGCTCGTGATCGGCGATCCCGTGCGGTTGCGCGCGGCGCTGGAGAACCTGATCGACAACGCGGTGAAATTCACCGAGAGCGGCGCCGTGGCGCTGTCGGCGGCACCCGTGCGCACGAAGACCAGGAACAAGGTCGGCGTGACGTTCGCGGTCTCGGACAGTGGCATCGGCCTGACTCTGCAGGAGATCAAGCGCCTGTTCCGTCCGTTCTCGCAGGCCAATGTCTCGATTGCCTCGCGCTATGGCGGCGCGGGGCTGGGGCTGTCCTCGGTCAAGCAACTCGCGCGCATGATGGACGGCGACATCGCGGTGGTGCCGCGCCGCGGCGGCGGGACCACGTTCACGCTCACGGTGATGCTGGAGATGGCGGAGGTGCCGCAAGCGCCGCGCACGGGCGCAGGCGGCGGTCATGCGATGACGTATGTTACGCCCCTGCGTATCCTTGGCGTCGAGGACAATCCGTTCGGCCGCGTCGTGCTCAACACGATTCTGGGCGAGCTCGGTCACCAGGCCGAATTCATCGGCCGCGGCGAGGCGGCGATCGAACGGATCGAGCAGGGCGGCTTCGACGCCGTGCTGATGGATATGGTGTTGCCGGGCATCGACGGTGTCGAGGCGATCCGGCGGATTCGCACGCTTGGCCCGCCGCTCGGCTGCATCGCCATCATCGGCGTGTCCGGCCGCGGTGAAGACGAGATGGCCTCGCGCGCCGCCGGCGCCGACGCCTTTTTGCTCAAGCCTGTGTCTCCGCGGGCTTTAGCGACTGCGCTGCTTGAAGCGAGACGCCGCGTGGCAGCCGCGACTTGATGATCGCCGCGTTCAGTTCGCCGCCATAGACGAAGATCGCGGCGATGAAATACAGAAACACCAGCGCGATGATGACTGAGGCCAGCCCCGCATACATGGTGACATAGCGGTCGGCGAAACGCGCCAGATATTGCCCGAAGGCGATGCCAGAAATCAGCGACGCCACCATGGTGAAGACGATGCCGGGCAGGATCTGCAGGAAGCCGCGTCGGCCCGCCGGAAGCCAGGCATGCAGGATGAACAGCGCGACAATCAACGCGCCGACGGTGATGCCGTAGCGGGAGAGGTGGAGAAAGCGCTCATTGGCTTCGACGGTCAGCGGAAGATAGAGCCGCACGGCGGCGATGATCAACGGACCGAGCACGATCAGGAACGCCATCGCGAGCGAAGTGATGGCGGCCACCAGCGTGTAGCCGATCGATTCCAGGCGCAGCCAGTACCAGCGCCGCGGCTCGACCACCGCATAGGCGCGGTTGAGGGCGACCCGCAGCGCCTCGACACCGTTGGACGCGAAATACACCGCGAGCACCAAGCCAACGGTCAGCGCGTCGGTGCGGGTCGTGTCCAGCACCTGATGGATTTGTCCGGATATCGTCTCCGCTACCTGCCTGGGCCAGGTCTGCAGCAGCAGCGCCGCCGCCTGGTCGGCCAGTTCCTTGGAGCCGAAGAAGCCCGCCAGCGAGGTGAGCACGATCAGAAACGGAAACAACGCCATCAGCGTCGACAGCGCGATATGGCTGGCGATCGCCCAGCCGTCGTCGGCGAGGAAGGTGTAGAACGCATCCAGGCAGACGTTGAAAAGGTAGCGTAAGAACCTCACAGGTCACCTTGCGCGGCGGACGGTGTCTTTGGGCCGAACTACCATCTGATAATACAGGGCAAAAAGCCAGTTCGTCTGCGTAAAATGGCACCGCGCATCATGGCGGAGCGGCGGCAGCAATGTTATGTAGCGCCGATGGGTCCTTTCCTGAGCAAATTCATCCTTCCTGTCGCGCTCGCGGCCGTGGCGCTCGTGCTGCTGATGGGTCTCGTCAACATGATGCGGGGCGGCTCGCCGAACACATCGCAGCGGCTGATGCGGCTGCGCGTGCTGCTGCAATTCGTCGCGATCTGCATCACCATGTTCGCGCTCTGGGTCATGGGGCGATAGGTTTACTGTATCAAACCTCATGGTGAGGAGGCGCGAACGCGCCGTCTCGAACCATGAGGCCCCGCTATCGGCCTCATCCTTCGAGATGCGCGAAGACGCGCTCCTCAGGATGAGGGGATGGAGCTGGGCTGCAATCAGCGCTGGGTAATAGGGAGATCGACATGGTCGTGCTCAATCGCATCTATACGCGGACCGGCGATGACGGCACCACCGCCCTCGGCTCCGGTGAGCGCCGTCCGAAATACGACCTGCGCGTCGCCGCGTATGGAACCGTCGACGAGACCAATGCCGCGATCGGCGTCGTGCGGGTGCATCTGAACGATGCGCGCGCGATCGATGCGATGCTCGGCCTGATCCAGAACGATTTGTTCGATCTCGGCGCCGACCTCGCCGTGCTCCAGCGCGAGGGCAAGGCGGAACGGTTGCGGGTGCTGTCGAGCCAGGTCGAGCGGCTGGAGCGCGACATCGACAGCCTGAACGAGAAGCTTAAGCCGCTGACGTCCTTCGTGCTGCCCGGCGGCACGCCCGCCGCCGCCTACCTCCATCTCGCCCGCACCATTTGCCGTCGTGCGGAACGGATGATGGTGGAACTCGCCGCCAGGCCGGACGAGCCGGTCTCTGACGTCGCCATACAGTATATGAATCGGTTATCGGACTTTCTGTTCGTGGCGAGCCGAGCGGCGAATAATAATGGCGCCGGCGACGTGCTCTGGGTGCCCGGCCAGAACCGCTAAGCAAAACCCCAAGATTGGCTCGCCAAGCCAATTTTTGGCCCCCTCGCGCGTTGACCGGGGTGGGCGGGCGCTCTAGGTTCCGCGCCGAAGCATTCAAATCCCAATAATTCAAGCGAAAGCGGATCGATGAAGGTTCTGGTGCCGGTCAAGCGGGTCGTCGACTACAACGTCAAGGTCCGCGTCAAGAGCGACGGGTCGGGCGTTGAACTGGCCAATGTCAAAATGTCGATGAATCCCTTCGACGAAATCGCCGTCGAGGAAGCGTTGCGGCTGAAAGAAGGCGGCAAGGCGACCGAGGTCGTGGTGGTCTCGATCGGGCCTGCGCAGGCCTCGGAAACCATCCGCACCGGTCTTGCCATGGGCGCCGACCGCGGCATCCTGGTCAAGGCCGAAGGCAATGTCGAACCGCTGGCGGTCGCGAAGATCCTGAAAGCCATTGCCGACGAGGAAAAGCCGGGCCTGATCATTCTCGGCAAGCAGGCGATCGACGACGATTCCAACCAGACCGGCCAGATGCTGGCGGCGCTGCTCGGCTGGTCGCAGGCGACCTTTGCCTCCAAGCTCGAAGTCGACGGTTCCGATTTCAAGGTGACGCGCGAGGTCGATGGTGGCCTGCAGACCGTGAAACTCAAGGGGCCGGCGATCGTAACTACTGACCTTCGCCTCAACGAGCCGCGCTACGCCTCGCTGCCCAATATCATGAAGGCGAAGAAGAAGCCGATCGCGGACAAGAGCGCATCTGACTACAGCGTCGATCTCACGCCGCATCTGGAAGTGCTGAGGACATCGGAACCGCCGGGCCGCAAGGGCGGCGTCAAGGTCAAGGACGTCACTGAGCTGGTATCCAAGTTGAAGAACGAAGCCGGGGTTCTCTGAGATGACGACGTTGTTGATTGCCGAACACGACCACGAAACCCTGAAGGACGTGACCAACAAGGCGCTGACCGCGGCTTCGCAGCTCGGTGGCGACGTGCATGTGCTGGTCGCCGGCGGCGGCCAGGGCACCAAGGCCGCGGCCGAAGCAGCTGCCAAGCTTTCCGGCGTGAAGAAGGTGCTGGTCGCGGAAGGCGCGGCCTACGAGCACGATCTTGCCGAGCCGCTTGCCGCGCTGATCGTGGCGCTGGCACCCTCTTATGACGCGTTCGTCGCGCCCGCGACTTCGCGCTTCAAGAACGTGATGCCGCGCGTGGCAGCACTGCTCGACGTCATGCAGGTCTCGGAAATCATCAAGGTGGTTTCGCCCGACACCTTTGAGCGGCCGATCTATGCCGGCAACGCGATCCAGACCGTGAAGTCGAAGGACGCCAAGAAGGTGATCACGGTGCGCACCTCGACCTTCCAGGCCACGCAAGCAGGCGATGCCGGCGCGCCAATCGAGAACGCGGCTGCCGCAGCCGATCCCGGTCTCTCCAGCTTCGTTGGTGAAGAGGTCGCAAAGAGCGACCGTCCGGAACTCACTTCCGCAAAGATCATTGTCTCCGGCGGCCGCGCCATGCAGAGCCGCGAAAATTTCGCCAAATATATCGAGCCGCTCGCCGACAAGCTCGGCGCCGGCGTCGGCGCCTCGCGCGCCGCCGTCGACGCGGGCTACGCCCCGAACGACTGGCAGGTCGGCCAGACCGGCAAGGTGGTGGCGCCGGAGCTTTATGTCGCAGTCGGCATTTCCGGCGCGATCCAGCATCTCGCCGGCATGAAGGATTCCAAGGTGATCGTCGCGATCAACAAGGATGAGGACGCGCCGATCTTCCAGGTCGCCGATTACGGCCTGGTCGCGGATCTCTACCAGGCGGTACCCGAACTGACTGAAGCGTTGGGCAAGCTCGGGAAGTAACGTTTCGGGAAGTAACGTTAAAGACATCGGCCGGATGGGCGAACTCCGGCTGGTGTTCTATACTTCGATGGCGTTTTCGAGCGACGCGTCAAGAATAGGTGCGATGGGCAGGCGCGGTTGGTGCGCGCCGCCGTTTCGGTGGATGACAGGATGGCGATGATCAAGAAGGTCGGCGTGATCGGCTCGGGCCAGATGGGCAACGGCATCGCGCACGTTGCGGCATTGGCCGGCTTTGACGTGGTGCTCAACGACGTCTCCGCCGACCGGCTGAAATCCGGGATGGCGACCATCAACGGCAATCTGTCGCGGCAGGTCGCCAAGAAGGCGATCAGCGAGGACGACAAGGCCAGGGCGCTTGGGCGCATCAAGCTCACCGAAACGCTCGACGGGCTTTCGGATTGCGATCTTGTGATCGAGACCGCGGTCGAGAAGGAAGAGGTCAAGCGCAAGCTGTTCCACGATCTCTGCGCGATCCTCAAGCCCGAGGCCTTGATCGCCTCCAATACCTCGTCGATCTCGATTACGCGGCTCGCGGCCACCACCGACCGTCCCGAGCGCTTCATCGGCATTCACTTCATGAATCCAGTGCCGCTGATGGAGCTGGTCGAACTGATCCGCGGCATCGCCACCGACGATGCCACCTTCGAGGCCGCGAAGGAATTTGTCTCCAAGCTCGGCAAGCAGGTTGCCGTCTCCGAGGATTTCCCTGCCTTCATCGTCAACCGCATCTTGCTGCCGATGATCAACGAGGCGATCTACACGCTCTATGAAGGCGTCGGAAACGTCGAGGCGATTGATGCTGCGATGAAACTCGGCGCGCATCATCCGATGGGCCCGCTGGAGCTCGCCGATTTCATCGGCCTCGATACGTGCCTGTCGATCATGCAGGTGCTGCATGAGGGCCTGGCCGACTCCAAATATCGGCCCTGTCCGTTGCTGGTGAAATATGTCGAGGCCGGCTGGCTCGGCCGCAAAACCCAGCGCGGCTTCTACGACTACCGCGGCGCCAAGCCGGTCCCGACGCGGTAGCGCGCTCGGACTTCGCAGGGTGGGCAAAGGCGCCATTGCGCCGTGCCCACCACCAGATACGGCGCTCTTGACGGTGGGCACGCGGAGCCTGTCATCGGGCGCGCGTCCGCGCGACCCGTTGGCTTTGCCCATCCTACAGATTTTCCGCGATCACCCCTCGTTAACCTTCCTCGCCTAGGTTGGCGGCACAGGACTTTGGGGTGTTTGCGTATGGATATGAGTTTGGTGATGGCCGTCCTGGCCAATCAGCAAAGCGCGGTGCAGTCGCAGGTCGCGACGTCGGTGCTGAAATCGAACCTGGACGCGCAGAAATCGGCCGTGGAAACCCTGCTCGGTTCCGCCCAGCAGACGCTCTCCCTTGCCAATGCGGGCGCAGGCGTCGGCGGCAATCTCAACATCGCGGCTTGACTTAATTTTTGCCGTCATTCCGGGACGGTCCGAAGGACCAGACCCGGAATCTCGAGATTCTCAGGTGCGCAATTGCGCACCATAGTTCGGTTCTGCCGGACCGCCCCGGAATGACGACCCTTGTCAGAATCCCGCGGCTGACGGTTTCACCGCCGCCTCGATCAGCTTGACCGCATCCTCGCTGTCCCATTCCGCCGGACCCGCGATGGTGCCGATCTCGCAGCCCTGGCCGTCGACGAGGACCGAAGTCGGCATGCCCAGCGCCCGGCCTATTCTCTTAAGGTCCTGGAAAACCTTGGCTTTCTGATCATTGAAATAGCCGAGCCTGGTCAAATTGGCGTCTGCCAGAAATTTCTTCGGCTTTTCCGGGTCGCGGGTGTCGATATTGATCGCCACCACCTCGAAATTCGGCCCCTGGAGCTTGGTCTGCAGCCCCTCCAGCGCCGGCATTTCCTTGCGGCAGGGGACGCACCAGGTGGCCCAGAGGTTCACCAGCACGGTCTTGCCGTGCCAGTCCGACAGCTTTTTCGGCTTGCCGTCGGCGTCCTCGAAGGCGAGGTCCGGCAGTTTTAGAGGCGTGGTGGCCATGGTCACGGCCGCGACTTCGCCGTGGGCGAGCGGCGCGATCCTTTTCGCCGTATCGACCGCCGCGCGGCAGGCGGGATCGCCGCCAGCGCCCGGTTTCAGGGTGCCAAAACCGACCATCCCGGCATAGCCGATCAGCCCGCCGATCACGACCGCCGCGATCACGTAGGGGAGGCGCCGCGCGGCAGGCGGGAGAGGCGTTCCTTGCTCGGGCATAATGTTTGTCATCCTGGTCCAGATACGGCTATGCAGGGGCCTATATTACGCCGGCCTCCGCCGGCAAAGGGCGCGCGGGGCTGCGCGCGCGGATGTGAACGGGTTACCAATGAGCAACAAGATGTGGGGCGGCCGGTTCTCCGAGCGCCCCGACGCGATCATGGAGGAAATCAACGTCTCCATCGACGTCGATCGCCACCTCTATGCCCAGGACATCGCGGCCTCCAAGGCGCATGCGGCGATGCTGGCGGAACAGGGCATCATCACCGCGTCCGACGCGAAGAACATCGGCAAGGGCCTGGATACGATCCTTTCCGAAATCGGCAAGGGATCGTTCGACTTCAAGCGCGCGCTCGAAGATATCCATATGAACGTCGAGAGCCGGCTGTCGGAACTGATCGGACCCGCGGCTGGACGGCTGCACACCGCGCGCTCGCGCAACGACCAGGTCGCGACCGATTTCCGCCTCTATGTCCGCGACACCATCGACGAAACCGATGCGGCGCTGGCCGCCTTCCAGCGCGCGCTGGTGGCGCGCGCCACCGAACATGCGGCGACCGTGATGCCGGGCTTTACACACCTGCAGACCGCGCAGCCCGTCACCTTCGGCCACCATCTGCTCGCCTATGTCGAGATGGCCGCGCGCGACCGCGGCCGCTTTGCCGATGCGCGCAAGCGGCTGAACGAATCGCCGTTGGGCGCAGCGGCCCTTGCCGGCACGTCGTTTCCGATCGACCGCAACGCCACCGCGAAGGCATTGGGCTTCGACCGTCCGATGGCCAATTCGCTCGATGCGGTCTCCGACCGCGACTTCGTGCTCGAAACATTGTCGGCGGCTTCGATCTGCGCCGTACATCTGTCGCGCTTTGCGGAAGAAATCGTGGTCTGGACCTCGCCGCTGGTCGGCCTGCTGCGGCTGTCCGACAAGTTCACCACCGGCTCGTCCATCATGCCGCAGAAGCGCAACCCCGATGCGGCGGAACTGGTGCGCGGCAAGACCGGGCGCGTGATCGGCGCGCTCACGGCGCTGCTGATCGTGATGAAGGGCCTGCCGCTCGCCTATCAAAAGGACATGCAGGAGGACAAGCAGGGCGCGATGGAGGCGTTTGCCGCGCTCTCGCTCGCGGTCCGCGCCATGACCGGCATGGTCGAAGACCTCGTGCCCGACGAGGCGAGGATGAGGCTTGCCGCCGGCGACGGCTACGCCACCGCGACCGATCTCGCCGACTGGCTGGTGCGGACGCTGAAAATGCCGTTCCGCGACGCCCACCACATCACCGGCCGCATCGTCGCGCTGGCCTCCAAACAGGGCGTGGCGCTGCATGAACTGCCGCTTGATGCGATGCGGGAGATCGAGCCGAAGATCACGGCCGATGCCCTGAAGGCGCTTTCCGTGGACGCTTCGGTGAAAAGCCGCACCAGCTTTGGCGGCACTGCGCCGAAGAATGTGGCGGCGCAGGCGAAAGCCTGGGCCAAGCGGCTCGAAAAACAGCGAAATTGAGGTTGATGGCTCGAATTTCGCTGCAATTTCATGGGACCGCAGCTCTCGCCATGGCCGGGCAATCTTTGTATGGTGCGGCCCGATTTGGGGAATATCGTCGTGAAGCTTCACTTTCGCCCGGCGTCGGGATGGGCCGTCGTGCTCTTGAGCGTGGTCGCGTTGTCGCTCGCCGGTTGCGGCCGCAAAGGGGCGCTCGACCTGCCGCCCAGCGCCAGCGGCGCGCCAACCGCTAACGCGGCGCCCGACAGCGAGGCCGAGGCCGCGAGCAAGCCGAGCGTGTTCAATCCGAACTACGGAACCGACGCGCCGCCGACCGCTCCCAAGGGCAGCAGAAAATCGTTCGTGCTCGATCCGCTGCTCGGCGACGACCACAGATAGACCCTCGGGCCCGCCATGAATCACTTTGATTATCGCAACGGCGTGCTGCACGCCGAGGCGGTCGATTTGTCTGCGCTGGCGGAAGCCATCGGCACGCCCTTTTACTGTTATTCGACCGCGACGCTGGAGCGTCACTACCGCGTCTTCACCGAGGCCTTTGCCGGCGAGAAGGTGCTGGTCTGCTACGCCTTGAAGGCCAATTCCAACCAGTCGGTGCTGCGCACGCTGGCCCGGCTGGGGGCCGGTGCAGACGTGGTTTCCGGCGGCGAGCTGAAGCGCGCGCTCGCGGCCGGCATTCCGCCGCAAAAGATCCTGTTCTCCGGTGTCGGCAAGACCGAGGCCGAGCTGCGCGCCGCCTTGGCCTCCGACATCCTCTGCATCAATGTCGAGTCGGAGCCCGAGCTCGAGCTGCTGTCCAGGCTTGCGGTCGAGATGGGACGCACCGCGCGCGTCTCGGTGCGCGTCAACCCAGATGTCGATGCCGGCACGCATGCCAAGATTTCCACCGGCAAGTCCGAGAACAAGTTCGGCATTCCCTTGAGCCGCGCCCGCGCCGTCTATGCCCGCGCCGCGAAGCTGCCGGGCCTCAAGGTGACCGGCACCGACATGCATATCGGCAGCCAGATCACCGATCTCTCCCGGATGGAAACCGCGTTCCGGATTTTGTCGGAATTCGTGCAGACGCTGCGCGCCGACGGCCACGACATCGCGCATATCGATTTCGGCGGAGGCCTGGGCATTCCCTATTACAGGGACCGAGAGGCACCGCCCGCGCCCGACGCCTATGCCGCGATGGTGAAGCGCGTCACGCATAATCTCGGCTGCACGCTGATGTTCGAGCCGGGGCGGATGATCGTCGGCAATGCCGGTATCCTCGTCACCAGGGTGATCTATGTGAAGCAGGGCGAGGCCAAGAACTTCGTGATCATCGATGCCGCGATGAACGATCTGATCCGCCCGACGCTTTATGAAGCGCACCATGACATCCTGCCGGTCAGGCAGGCCGCGAGGGATGCGAAGACCATGGTCGCCGATGTCGTCGGTCCCGTCTGCGAGACCGGCGATTATCTCGCGCTCGACCGCGCCTTGCCCGAGCCCATGGCCGGCGATCTCATCGCGATCATGACCGCCGGCGCCTATGGCGCGGTGCAGTCCGGCACCTACAACACCCGGCCACTGATCCCGGAAGTGCTGGTGAAAGACGATCAGTACGCCGTGGTCCGCCCGCGCATCGATGTCGACGCGCTGATCGCGATGGACAGGCCGGCGCCGTGGTTGTGAAGTTTCGACACTAGAGGTGTCGTCCTCGCGAAGGCGGGGACCCATAACCACAGGCGGTTGTTGTTGTGACGCGCTGGGGCTCCAGCCTTCGCGATTACACCCGCCTGTGGTTATGGATCCCGGATCGCGCTCGCTGCGCTCGCTTGTCCGGGACGACAGAGGAGATTGTGGCGCGAGTGCTACTTCCCCGTCGCGCCGCCCCTGCCGCCGCCGACCACGACGCCCGCCGCCTTCTCGACCGACTTGATCGCCGACGTGAAATCCGACTCCGCGCCCTGATCCTTGATCACGGTCTCCCACAAGCGCCCAACGGCTTCGGCGACTTCCATCGAGAGCCCGAGCGAGCGCATCTCCTCGACGGCGAGCCGCACGTCCTTCACCATCAATCCCGTCGCAAAGCCGAAATCGAAACTGCGCGGCAGCACCGCGCGCGGAAACTTGTCACGGCTCGCGGTGTTCATGCCGGAGCCCGCATTGATGACATCGATCATCACCTTCGGATCGAGCCCTGACTTGACGCCCATCACCACGGCTTCCGACGTCGCCACCATCGCGGTCGCCGAGAGGAAATTGTTGGCGAGCTTCATGGTCTGGCCGGAGCCCGGCTTGGTGCCGATGAAGAACGGCTTGCCGATGACCTCGATGGCCTGCTTGATCGCCGCGTAGTCTGCTTGTGGCCCCGACACCATCACCGCCAGCGTGCCCTTCTCGGCGCCGGTGACGCCGCCGGAGACGGGGCTGTCGACCTGCACGATATTGCGTTTGGCGAGGATGTCGTGGATCTTCACCGCCATCTGCGAGCCGACGGTCGAGAGATCGACGAAACGCTTGACGCGTCTGCCCTCGATCACGCCGTCCTTGCCGGTCGCGACATCGAGCGACGCCTGCAGCGACGGCAGGCTCGCCATCACGGTCTCGGTGCGGTCGCCAACATCCTTCGGCGAGGACGCCGCCTGCGCGCCCAGCTTGACGAGCTGGTCGACGGCTTCTTTGCGCGTATCGAACACGATGAGTTGATGCTTCGCCTCGATCAGGCGGCGGGCCATGGGAAAGCCCATCTTCCCCAGGCCGATGAATCCGATTTCCATGAGAATCACGCCTTGTCGATTTCAGCGAAAAATTCGCGCGCGATCCGGAAACTGTCGACCGCAGCGGGCATGCCGCCATAGATCGCGACCTGCATCAGGATCTCGCGGATTTCCTCACGGGTGACGCCGTTGGTGAGCGCGCCGCGCAGATGCGCGCGCAGCTCGTGCGGGCGGTTGAGGATCGAGATCATCGCGATGTTGAGCATGCTGCGGGTCTTGCGCGGCAACTCGTCGCGGCCCCAGACCGAGCCCCAGCAATATTCGTTCAAGAGCTCCTGGAACGGCTTGTTGAACTCATCGACGTTCTTCAGCGCATTGTTGACATAGGCCTCGCCCAGCACCGCCTTGCGGACGGCCAGGCCCTTGTCGTGCATCTTCTGGTCCATGACGTTTCCCCTTTGGATTGGCGGGCGAAATCTAGGTGGTTAGCGGGCCCTAGTCACGTCTTCGTGCTATGCGGGAAATGGGTGGGATACCGTGTCCTAACGGGTGCCTCGCTGCCGCCATTGTGCTAGGGTTGATTTGCCGGCAACGTGGAGAGTTGATTGAACGGCGTGACCCCTGACCCGACCGAGCCCAAGAATTCATTGGAGCGCACTTCGGATGCGCTCGCCCGGCTCAAGCTGACGCAGGCCCTGGAGCGGGCAAAATATGCGATCGCGTGGGAACGCGCATGGCCGCATCTGGCGCGGCTTGCCACCATCATCGGATTGTTCCTGGTGGTGTCCTGGGCCGGCTTTTGGCTTGGGCTGCCATCCATTGCGCGCGCCATCGGGCTCGGACTTTTCGTGCTGCTGGCGTTGGCGGCGTGCCTGCCGCTGGTCTGGTTTCGCTGGCCGAGCCGCGAGCAGGGCCTAAGCCGGCTTGACCACGGCTCCGGCATCGCCCACCGTCCGGCGACCACGCTCACCGACACGCTCTCGACACAGGACCCGGTCGCGCTGGCGCTGTGGCAGGCGCAGCGCGAGCGCACGCTGGCTTCGCTGAAACGCATCCGCGCCGGACTGCCGTCGCCGCGGCTGCGGCTTTACGATCCCTGGGCGCTGCGCGGCCTGGTCGGCGTGATGCTGGTCGCCGCCTGGTTTGCGGCCGGCGACGAGCGCATGCTGCGGATTGCCGCGGCGTTCGACTGGAACGGCGTGCTGGCGCCAACCAATATCCGCGTCGATGCCTGGGTGAATCCGCCGACCTATACCGGCAAGCCGCCGATCATCCTCTCCGCCGCCAACAAGGAAGCCGCCGCGCTGCCGATGTCCGGCCCGCTGCCGGTCCCGGCGGGCTCGAAGCTGATCGTGCGATCGAGCGGCGGCACGCTCGATGTGATTGCAGGCGGCGGCGTCACAGAGACCGCGCCGACCGAGCAGGCGCCCAAGGGCACCAACGAGAAGCATTTCACCATCGCCGGCGATGGCACCGTGCATGTGCGCGCGCCCTCCGGCCAGCCGCAGTGGAGATTCACCGCGACGCCGGACCGCCCGCCGACGATTTCGCTGGCCAAGGATCCGGAGCGGCAGGCCCGCGGCTCGCTGCAGATGTCCTACAAGATCGAGGACGATTACGGCGTCACCGAAGCACGCGCGCTATTCGCCTCCCGCCCGGCCGACGGCGCGCAGGGCACGCCGGCTACCCGGCCGCTGTTCAACGCGCCGCAGTTTGCGCTGGTGCTGCCGAACGCGCGCACCCGCAACGGCGTCGGCCAGACCGTGAAGGATCTCAGCGAAGACCCCTATGCCGGCGCCGATGTCACGCTGACGCTGACCGCCAGGGACGAGGCCGGCAATGAGGGCAAGAGCGAGCCCTTCAACATGCGCCTGCCGGAGCGGCTGTTCACCAAGCCGCTCGCTCGCGCGTTGATCGAGCAGCGCCGTGTCCTCGCGCTCGATGCCAACAGGAACACCGATGTCTTCGCGGCGCTGGACGCGCTGATGATCGCGCCGGAAATGTTCACGCCGGAGCCCGGGCAATATCTCGGTCTCTACAGCGTCGCGCACCAGCTCGAGGCAGCGCGCACCGATGATGAGCTGCGCGAGGTCGTCGCGAGCCTGTGGGCGCTCGCGGTGACCATCGAGGACGGCAACATCACCGACGTCGACAAGGCGCTGCGCGCGGCGCAGGACGCACTGAAGCAGGCGCTGGAGCGCGGCGCCAGCGATGAAGAGATCAAGAAGCTGACCCAGGATCTGCGGCAGGCGCTCGACAATTACATGCGCCAGCTCGCCGAGCAGTTCCGCAACAATCCGCAGCAGCTCGCCCGGCCGCTAGACCAGAACACCCGCGTCCTGCGCCAGCAGGACCTCAACAACATGATCGACCGCATGGAGCGGCTGTCGCGCCAGGGCGACAAGGAAGCCGCGCAAGCATTGCTCGATCAGCTGCAGCAGATGCTCGAAAACCTGCAGATGGCGCAGCCCGGCCAGGGCGACAGCGAGATGGAGCAGGCGCTCAACGAGCTCGACGACATGATCCGCAAGCAGCAGCAATTGCGCGACAAGACCTTCAAGCAGGGCCAGGATTCGCGGCGCGATCGCATGCGGGGCAAGCAGAATGGCGACCAGGGCATGGGCGACCTGCAGCAGGACCAGCAGGGCCTGCGCGACCGCTTGAAGAAACTGCAGCAGGAGCTGGCCAAGCGCGGCATGGGTCAGCAGGGCCAGAAAGGCGATAAAGGCGGCCAGGACCAGCAGGGCGCTGACCAGGGCGACGACGACGGCGACAGTCTTGGTGACGCCGACAATGCCATGGGCGACGCCGGCAGCAAGCTTGGCGAAGGCAATGCCGACGGCGCGACGGACGCGCAGGGCAAGGCCGTCGAAGCGCTGCGCAAGGGCGCGCAGAAACTGGCCGATGCGATGCAGCAGGGCGATGGCGACGGCCAGGGCCCGGGCGACCGCGCCGGCCGGCAGCAGGCCGGCCCCAACGGCACCGATCCGCTGGGACGGCCGCTGCGCTCGCACGACTATGACGAGCTGTCGAAGATGATCCCGGGTGAGATCGACGTCCAGAAGGTCCGCCGCATCCTCGAAGAGCTGCGCCGGCGCCTCGCGGATCCGTCCCGGCCGCAGATCGAGCTCGACTACATCGAGCGGCTCCTGAAGGAGTATTGAGCTGCCTCCTTCACTTCTCCCCGCCTGCGGGGAGAGGTGAGAAGATTCAGCCCTTCCTTGACGCCAGTGCGTCGGCGACCGCGGTGCGGATGTCCGCCACCGAGAACGGTTTGGCAATCACGTCATGGGCGATGGCGCTGAGGTTGGAGGCGCGCTCGCGCTGATCGGCAAAGCCGGTCATCAACAAAATCGTCAGACGCGGAAAGTCGCGCGCCGCCGATAGCGCGAGCGCAATGCCGTCCATGACCGGCATCTGGATGTCGGTGAGCAGCAGGTCGAACGCGCCGCCTTCGCGGGTCAGGATTTCCAGCGCCTCGGCGCCGTCCTGCGCGGTGACGGTCTCATGCCCATCCATGGCAATGGCGCGCGCCACCAGCGCGCGCATGGACTCTTCATCGTCGGCGATCAGGACGCGCGGCATCTATCGGCTCGAAACTCTAGCGCATGATCCGGAAAAGTGTGGAGCGGTTTTCCGAAAAGAATCATGCGCCAAAATATAGGGCGCCGCATCATACACTGCCGCCGGCGATATCGCGCTTGTTGAAGAAGCGGACATCGATGCTCTTGCCCTCAGTGGGCGGCGAGGCGAGGCGCGACTTGAACGGGGCGTATTCGCCCGGTTTCAGCGTGGTCTGCTCCAGCACGGTGTTCCAGGCGTAGATTTCCGCGCCCTGCGCGTCGCGCACGGCGAAGCGCAGCCGCGGCAGGTCGACGGCCTTCTTGCCCTCGCCGACGATCACGCCCTCGATGACCAGCACCGGCTTGCCTTCCACGGTCTCGGTCGTGACCTTGACGTCCCGGAACGCGACGCCGCGCAAATTCACATTGAGCCCGACCATCTTGTAGAAGTTCGCGGTTTGCGGCAAAAGCCGCACCACGTCGGCGCGCCAGACGATCAGCGCCACGACCAGGGCGGCCATGGCCGCGCAGGCCGTGGTCAGGCTGCCGAACGAGCGGCCGCCCGAGCGCTCCCGCTCCGGCCGTTTGGTCTTGAGCAGGCTGCCGAACCAGGTGCCGCGGGGCTCGGCCTCGTTGTCCCCGGAGGCGTCGCGGACCAGCGCGATCCAGTCGGCCTTGTCCTGTTCGGACGACGCATCGCCTTCGGACCAGTCGGCCGCGATCGACGGGCTCTCCACGACCGGGGGTTGCCCCTCGTCCTCCGCGGTCGTGCCCCATTCCGAGGCGATATCCCCCTGTCGGGCGTGGCCAGCCTCGGCCAGGGCGGGCACGGCGGCGGCGGGTTCGACCGCGTCCTGCGGCCGGGCCAGCCAGACTTCCTTGCAGCGGGCGCAGCGCACGCTGCGGCCGGCCTCCCCGAGGGTGGCCAGATTGATGGCGTAAGACGTTGTACAATGGGGACAAACGATGTGCATGGAGCCTCTCTCCACCATGACGCGGAAGGCCAGATTCGATACCTGTGGATGCTACAAGGCGACCGTTAACGAATCGGAAACCATAACGGACGCTAAACCGGGTTCGGCTAAGCCTTTCGGGCGTGCCGGGACAGCCGGACCCAAACGGAGCTGAACTTGGTTCGGTTCGAAAATGTCGGACTGCGATACGGTCTGGGGCCGGAGATTCTGCGCGACCTCAGTTTCCTGATCCCGGCCCATTCCTTCCAGTTCCTCACCGGGCCGTCCGGCGCCGGCAAGACCTCGCTCTTGAAACTCCTGTTCCTGTCGCTGCGGCCGACGCGCGGGCTGGTCAACCTGTTCGGCCGCGACATCTCGCTGCTCAGCAAGAACGAGATCGCCGACTTGCGCAAGCGGATCGGTATCGTGCTGCAGGATTTCCGCCTGCTCGACCACATGACCACTTACGAGAACGTGGCGCTGCCGTTCCGCGTCATCGGCCGTGACGAGTCGAGCTACCGCAAGGAGGTGATCGATCTGCTGAAATGGGTCGGGCTGGGCGAGCGCATGGACGCATTGCCGCCGGTCCTCTCGGGCGGCGAGAAGCAGCGCGCGGCGATCGCGCGGGCGGTGATTTCGCGGCCGCAACTGTTGCTCGCGGACGAGCCGACCGGCAATGTCGATCCCACCCTCGGCCGGCGGCTGCTCAGGCTCTTCATCGAGTTGAACAAGACCGGGACCGCGGTGGTAATCGCGACCCACGATATTACCTTGATGGACCAGTATGAGGCGCGGCGGCTGGTGCTGCACCAGGGACGCTTGCACATCTATGAGTAGGACCGACGAGCATATGCCGCTGCTGGACCTCGGGCACGAGCGCCCGCAGGTGCCGGCGCGCGCCCGCATCCAGTCGCCGATCGTGCCGCGGGCCTCCATCGCCGGCCGCGCGCTGGTCGCCGTCGTCGCGATCATGACCTTCCTTGCCTCGGTGACAACAGGCGCGGTGCTCTTGATCAGCGCGTCGGCCTCGGAATGGCAGTCGGATATCGGCAGCGAAGTCACCATCCAGGTGCGTCCGCAGTCAGGCCGCAATCTCGATCGCGATGTCGCCTCCGTCGTGGAGGCCATGCGCAACCAGCCCGGCATCGTTGACACGCGGCCGTTCACGAAGGAGGAATCCTCGGCTCTGCTCGAGCCCTGGCTCGGCAGCGGGCTGTCGCTGGATGATCTTCCCGTGCCGCGCGTCATCGTGGCGCGGGTTTCGCCCGGCACCACGCTTGATCTGACCGGGCTGCGCCGAACCCTCATCCTGGTCGCGCCGAGCGCGAGCGTCGATGACCACCGCGCCTGGATCGAGCGCATGCGCTCGATGAGTGGCGCCACCGTGATCTTCGGCTTTGGCATCCTGGCGCTGGTCATCATCGCGACCATCATCTCGGTCTCGTTCGCCACGCGCGGTGCGATGGCGGCCAACCGGCCGATCGTCGAAGTCCTGCATTTTGTCGGCGCCGGCGACCGCTTCATCGCCGATCGCTTCTTCCGCCATTTCCTCCTGCTCGGGCTCGAGGGCGGCGTCATCGGCGGCGGGGCGGCGATGCTCGGCTTCGGCTTCTCCGAGTCGATCGCCGGCTGGTTCTCAGGGACCCCGGTCGGCGACCAGTTCGCCGCCCTGCTGGGCACGTTTTCGCTGCGGCCGTCCGGCTATCTGGT
The DNA here is from genome assembly GCA_035568535.1 of Bradyrhizobium sp. Taxonomy (GTDB): domain Bacteria; phylum Pseudomonadota; class Alphaproteobacteria; order Rhizobiales; family Xanthobacteraceae; genus Bradyrhizobium. The sequence continues at coordinate 11,392 of DATMNV010000022.1, read as the reverse complement.
GCTCGCGGTGCAGGCGGTCATGATCGCGGCGATCACCGCCTGGGCATCGCGCCGCACGCTGTTTGCGACCCTGGACGACATCGAGTGAGGCCGGAGCTCCAGGCAGACTCCCCTTCGGCCGAAAAGCTTTCTAAGATGGATGAGGAGAGGGGTTTTCGAGCGCGAATGACGCTGCAGTCCGACGATAGGTCGCCGAACGCGTTCGCGCGCGCGCCGCGCCGCCGCCTGCGTGCGATCATCGCCATTCCCCTTGCCTTTGTCGCGGCGATCATCTTCGGCTTCATCGCCTTCCTGGCACAGCTGCGCAGTACCGAGGCGAGGCCCGAGCGGCAGGCCGACGGCATCGTGGTGCTGACCGGCGGCTCCTCGCGCGTCTCGGACGCGATGGAGCTGCTCGCCGCGGGCTACGGCAAGCGGCTGCTGATATCAGGCGTGCATCCGACCTCGACGGCAAGCGACATCTCGCGCTCGGTCCAGGAAAGCCAGGCGCTGATGCGCTGTTGCGTCGATCTCGACCATTCGGCGGTGTCGACCCGCAGCAACGCCTCGGAGACGCGGCGCTGGGCGCACGAGCGCGGCTTCAAATCGCTGATCGTGGTGACTTCGAACTACCACATGCCGCGCGCTGTTCTGGAGCTGTCGCATGCGATGCCGGACATCGCACTGATTCCCTATGCGGTGATCGGCGAAAAATGGCGCGACGAGCCGTGGTGGTCGAACGGCGCAACCTTCCGCCTGGTGCTGTCGGAATATCTGAAATACATCGCTGCCGGTGTGCGGGCGAAACTGGCCGATCTCGGCATCGACCTCGGAATCGAATTCCCCGATCAGCCTTCGGGCTCGCTGCCCCGGCGACCGACGACGGCGCAAGCCAACTGACATACCGATATCGGCGCGACATCAGCGCTGAACTTCCCTCAGGAACTCGATCAGCGCTGCATTGACCTCATCGGGCCGCTCTTGCTGGGTCCAATGCCCGCAACCTGGGAACATGATTGTTTTTCGGAGCTGAGGAACGAACTGGTGCAGGTTTGGTATCAACTTGTCCATTCCGGGAAAGCGGACGACGGGATCGCGGTCGCCTGCAATGTATAGTGCCGGAACGCTCACTTTGGCCCCCGCCCATGGTGCGAGCAACGACCAGTTGCGATCGACGTTTCGATACCAGTTCAGGCCACCGCGAAAACCTGCGCGCTTGAGTTCGTTGGCATAGAAATCGACATCGGCTTCGCTGATCCAGGACGGAGGATTTCCTCCCGGCAGATTGATCGTACTCAGCCAGCCACCCTCCCGCGGCACCATCATAACGCTGACCGGGTCCGTGCTCAGGCCGAACAGCATGGCGCTCACCAGGCGCTTCGGGTCTTGCTCGAATTCGGCTTCCGCGACGCCGGGCTCTTGGAAGTACAGCTGGTAGAAAACGGCCTTGTCGGTCTGCGGCATCAGCGTGGTGGGCGCGGCCTCGCCGCGTGGACGAAATGGCACGCTGAGGCCGGCGACCGCCTTGAACTTGTCGGGTCGAAACAGCGCCGAATGCCAGGCGACCGGGGCGCCCCAGTCGTGACCTACGATGACGGCGTCCTTGAAACCGAGCGCATCGACAAGACCGACCATATCGCCGGTCAGATGCAGAAGGGTGTATTGGTCGATCGAGTCCGGTTTGTCAGTCTGGCCATAGCCGCGCATATCAGGCGCAACCGCGCAGTAGCCGGCTTCCGCCAGCGCCTTGAGTTGATGCCGCCACGAATACCAGGATTCGGGCCATCCATGACACAGCAGCACCAGCGGGCCCTGGCCTGCCACGGCAACATGCATCTTTATCCCGTTGGTGGGTATGAACCTGTGCTCGATTTCCAAAGCAGGCTCCATCGGATTTGCAATGAACTTCCGGGCGATCACGCGTTCATGCGCTCGCCGTCAAACGTAGCTTAATCACGGCAATCAGCCCGAAACACGCAATTATGGGTGATGGTTTTCGGGTTGGACCCGCTACTTAGTTGCGCCAAAGTCGCAGCGAATGTCAAATCCGCACTGGAATTAGTATTTGCCAGTGTCCCTGACATTCGTAAAAGGGTTTGCCGCAAATGGTACAAATGTCGGAAACGGGACACCAGGGTTGTCGATGGCTTTGATTTTCCTGCGCTCGCTCATCTTCAATATCCTGTTCTATGTCGTCTTCCTGTTCTGGTCGCTGGTGGCGCTGCCGACCTTCGTGATGCCGCGTTCGGCCATGCTCAAGGTCGCAGGCTGGTGGGCGAAGAGCAACATCCTGCTGATGCGCGCGATCTGCGGCATCAAGGTTGAATTCCGCGGCGTCGAGAAGATTCCGAAGGGACCCTTGATCGTCGCCTCGAAGCATCAGTCGATGTGGGAGACCATTTCGCTGTTGCGCTTCTTCGAGGCGCCGTTCTTCGTGGTCAAGCGCGAGCTGAAATTCATCCCGATCTTCGGGCTCTTCATCATCAAGACCGACATGGTCGCGATCGACCGCAGCAAGGGCGGCCGCGCGATGCTCGCGGTGATGCGGCGCGCCGAGGAAGAGGTCAGGCACGGCCGGCAGTTCGTGATCTTCCCCGAAGGCACCCGCACCGCGCCCGGCGCGCCGCCGCACTACAAGGCCGGCATCGGCCTGATCTATGCCGATTGCGGCGTGCCGGTGTTGCCGGTCGCGCTCAATTCCGGCCTGTTCTGGCCGCGCCGCACCTTCATGCGCTATCCCGGCACGTTGGTCGTCGAATTCCTCGATCCGATCCCGCCGGGGTTGAAGCGCGACGAGTTCTTGAAGCGGGTCGAGACCGTGATCGAGGAGGCGACCAGCCGTATCGTCGCCGTCGCGCAGGCCGAGCAGAAGGAATTGTTCGGCGGGATTCCGCAGACGAGCGAGTGACGCTTCTTATCCTCCAGGGGAGAGAGCACTCACGCCGAAGGCGACGCAACCTGGTGCGGATGCGCATCGTGCAGCATCAGCGCGAGCTGATGCAGTTGGGCGTCGCGGAAGCCTTCGGCCTCGATGGCTTTGACCGTCGCCAGCACGTAGTCGCGGTTGACGCCGCTCTGGCCGTGTCCCTGCAGCACATGGCGAAGCTGTTCGGCCATCGACAGCCGTCCGGCATATTGGACATGGCCGCGGTCGACGACGTACGTCAGCGCGCTGACGCGTTGCCGCGCGTCGTCCTCGAGCCATACCGAGCGCATCACCTCGCGATAGACCGAGGTGACCTGCTCGCGCGCGCGCAAATTGGTGACGGTTTCCGCGCGGTTCTTCTCCGCGATGCGGAAGGCGACGCCGCGGCAGGCGCCGCCGCGGTCGAGCCCAAGCACGAGGCCCGGCTTTTCCGGTGTGCCGCGATGGACAAAGGAGTAGACGCAGAGCGCGCGATGCTCGCCGATCAGGCGCGCCGGGACCTTTTCCAGGTATTCGAAGCCCGGCCGCCACATCAGCGAGCCATAGCCGAACACCCAGAGGTCGCCCTTGGAATTTTCTGCTTCGGGGTGGACAATTGCCGCCATTTGGTGCCCGACTAGCAGAAAATCGCCTTCCATGAAAAGGCGTTAACTTGATTGCGAGAGCGCCGACCGCTTTATTGACAAAATTGCTGATCAAAGGGTCGCCAATGACCGAGATTGCCGTTGCGCCGCGCCGCCACTCGCGCTGGCGGATTTTCATCGCCCCCCTCCTGCTCCTGATCGCAGCGGTCGGCTGGAGCGCGTTCTGGTTTTATGCGGCGTCGCAGGTCGATGTTCAGGCCGACGCCTGGCGCACGCGCGAGGCGAAATCGGGCCGCGTCTATGATTGCGCCAACCGCTCGGTTGCAGGCTTCCCGTTCCGCCTCGAAGTGCGCTGCGACGGCGCCAGCGTCGCGCTGGTGTCGCAGGCGGCCGGCCAGCCCGCCGCGCAGCCCTTCACCGCAAAACTGGACAAGATCCTGGTGGTGGCGCAGATCTATGATCCCAAGCTCGTGATCGCGGAGTTCACGCCGCCGGCCACGCTGGTTGATCCCCGTGCGCAGCAGACCTATGCGGTGAACTGGAGCCTTGGACACGCCAGCATCGCCGGGCTGCCCTTCACGCCGCAGCGGGTCTCGGTCGAGTTCAACGATCCCAAGATTGATCGCATCGATCAGTCGGTGCAGGTGCCGGTGGCGCAGGCCAAGCATGCCGAGCTGCACGGCCGGCTCGCAGAAGGGGCGTCGACCGATCATCCCGTGATCGAAAGCCAATTTCTGATCAACCAGGGCAGCATTCAGGGCCTTCATCCGCTGCTCGCCGAGCCGTTCGATGTCGGCGTGCGCGCGATGGTGAGTGGGCTGAAGGATCTTTCGCCAAAACCCTGGCCGGTGCGGTTTCGTGAATTGCAGGCCGCCGGCGGCCATGTCGAGATCGTGCAGTCGCGCCTCCAGCAGGGCGATCTCATCGCGGTTGCGGCCGGCTCGCTGGGCCTGAGCCCGAGCGGGCATCTCGATGGCGAGCTGCAGATGACGGTCGTCGGAATCGAGAAGGTGATACCAGCGCTCGGCATCGACAAGATGCTCGAAGACGGCGTGCCGCAGGCAACGCTCGATCGCGTGGCGCCCGGCGTGAAGACGCAGGACGTCAACAATCTCTTCAGCGCGCTCGATCGCGCCATTCCCGGCCTCGGCAAGGTCGTGAAGAAGAACGCCAATGTCGGGGTTGCCGCCGGCATCAACGCGCTCGGCAAGGAAGCTGAGCTCGAAGGCAAGAAAGCGCGCTCGTTCCCGCTGCGCTTCGTCGACGGCGCGGTGTTTCTTGGCCCGCTGAAAGTCGCGCAGACGCCGCCGCTTTATTGAAGCCGGTTGAGTTTTTATCATGCAATCCATGACAAGGCGTCGCGGTTAATCGCCGAAGCGTGATCGCTTCTCCTCTCCGCGGCGGGAATGAGTGCGCCTACCTGTCTCTCATGTCGATGAATAGCGCGCAGTTTGGCTGCGCGCCGATGACAGGAGAAGACGATGACCAGCTTCAAATTGATCGGTTCGGCTCTCGTGCTTGCGGCCTTCGTCGCGGCGCCGGTTTCGGCGCAGCAGGCGGTCCAGGAGCCCGGCGCCTATGCGTTCTACCATCCGAACGGCGACGTTCTCAATGCCCGCGCCCCGACGCCCGCGGCCGGTGCATTCGCCTCGCAGATCAGGCCCGCCGATTCGATGGCCCAGGCGCAGATGTCGGTGCGGCCGCATCACACCCGCCACACGATGAAGCACTACTGAGCGTTACCTCCGAGCAGCGACACCTCCGCGCATGCTCAAACTGACTGGGTTCGGCCATGTCCCGGCCGAACCCATTTTTTTATTCCCGAACGATGATCACAATTTCGGATGCGCCGCTCGCGCGCGCGAGAGCGTCGATCGCTGCAAAAATTCCCGCTTGCGTCAGCAGGAAAACGTGATGTCCGAAGCGCGAATATCGGCGTCGGGACCGAAGTCTCTCATCTCACGAGGAAGCACGCACACATCTTGGGAGATGCGATGTGCATGGGGAATGACTTCCTCACCGGAGGGAGGCTCACATGCGATTACTCAAGGGCATTGTTGCCGGCAGCCTGTTGCTATCGGCCGGCCAGGCTTACGCGGAAGACGATCCGGCGGCGGAAATCCGTGCGCTCAAGGCCAAGCTGAAGCAGCTTGAGCAGCGCGTCGACGATCAGGGCCGCAAGGAAAAACAGATCGAGGCGCAGGCGAGGGCGATTCCACCAGTGGCCTACAAGGCCGCGCCGGTCGATGCCTGTCCTTACGGCAAGGTCTGCTACAAGGGCGTCACGCTCACCCTCGGCGGCTGGGTCGATCTCACCGACATCTACCGGACGCGCAACCTCGCTTCCGACACCGGCTCGGTCTACAACTTCATCCCGTTCCCGCAGGCGAGGAATTACTACACGCCGGAATCACGCTTCTCGGCGCGTCAGAGCCGCTTCTCGATTCTGGCGGAGGGCAATGTCGATTCCGACACGCATCTTGCGGGCTACGGCGAAATCGATTTCGAGGGCGCGGCGCAAACCGCCAATTCGGTTGCGACCAACTCCTTCAACCCGCGCATGCGCCAGCTCAGCGTCGAGATCGACCGCAGCGATCTCGGCTTCCATGTGCTCGCCGGGCAGTCCTGGTCGCTCAATGCGCCGAGCAAGATCGGTATCGATCCGCGCGGTGTCGACGCGCCCGGCGTGATCGATTTCGAGTTGGTCCCCGGCTTCCTTGCGGCGCGCCAGCCCGGCATCCGCGTTTGGCAGGAGATCGGGCCGGAGTTCAAGATCGCGGCCTCGGTGGAGAATCCGCAGACGTCGTTCTTCGGCGGCAACACGCCGACCGTCGGCACGCCGGCGGTGGGACCGCAGGGCGTGCTGAATCCAAATCTCCTCGTCAACCTGACCGGCCCGGGCGGCAGCTTCTTCAACAATGCCAACAATCTCAGCCTGAACCAGGTGCCCGACGTGACGGTGAAGGCGGCGTGGGACCCGCGGCTTGGGCCGTATCACCTGCACATCGAAGCCTGGGGCCTTTACCGCCAGTTCTTCGATCGTTTCAACTTCGCCAACCACACCTACGACAGCGGCAGCTTCGGCGGCCACATCAATGCGGAGCTGATCCCGAAAACGCTGGAGCTGCAGGTCTATGGCGCCCAGGGCGCGCTCGGCCGCTTTACGGCTGCGCCGTTCCCGGACGCGACGCTGGCGCAGGACGGCACCATCATGCCGCTCACCATCACGGCGGCGGCGGTCGGCCTGATCTGGCACACGCTGCCGACGCTCGATCTCTACACTTATGCCGGCCTCGAGAAGACCAAGGCGGCATTTTCCGATGTCGGCACCGTGCCATTCGGCTACGGCAATCCGCTCTACAACAACACGGGCTGCAATATCGAGAACTCGCCGGCCGCGACCTGCAACGGCAATACGCGTGAGGTGCGGCAGTTCACCGCCGGCTTCTACGACACGGTCTACCAGGGCAAATACGGCACGCTGAAAGCCGGCGTGCAGTATTCCTACAACCAGCGCTTTGCCTTCGACGGTATCGGCGGCGCGCCCCGGGCCGACGACAACATCGTCATGAGCCAGATCCGCTACTACCCGTTCAACTGAAGGAGGCCAGCAATGGCAACGAAGGATAAAGCTTCGATGGACGACGTCATCCTCATCACCGAAGTCGCGCATGTCGTAGGGCGTGCGGGGCTGGCGATGGCGGGAGCCATGTGCGGCACCTTCGTTGCCGCCGGGCTGACCAGGGTCAACGCCGCGTGGTTCGATACCGTGCCCTTCATCGCGGCGATGGTGTTGTTCGGCCTGGTCGGCTTCTATCTGGGCATCGATATCCCGAGGCTGCGCCTGGCAACGAGCGCGCGGCCGCGGGTCGACCCGGTGGAGCTGCTCAGCGCGACCGGTACGTTTCTCGCCGCCATCGCCGCGCTGATCTCGGTCTACAGCTTCATATTCGATGAAGTCCTGGGCGGCTTCGAATACATGGTCGGCTCGTGGTGGATACTCGGCGTCGCCATGCAGGTCGGCGCGGGTGTGGTCGGGCGGAAGTACATCGCCGCCCCGGCCATGCGGTGACGATTACTTCCTGCCGAGCTGCGCATGCGGGCGGCCGAAGTCGGGAGCAGCCGAGTCCTGGCCGATCTCGACAATGCCGCGGCGAATGGCGCGGGTGCGGGTGAAATGCTCGAACAGCGCCTCGCCATCGCCGCGGCGGATGGCGCGGGTGAGTTTCGAGAGGTCCTCGTTGAAGGTGCCGAGCATTTCCAGCACGGCTTCCTTGTTGGCGAGGAACACGTCGCGCCACATCGTCGGATCGGACGCCGCGATGCGGGTGAAGTCGCGAAAGCCGCCGGCGGAGAATTTGATCACCTCCGACGACGTCACCTGCGCCAGTTCGTCCGCCGTGCCGACGATGGTGTAGGCGATCAGATGCGGCAAATGGCTGGTGATCGCGAGCACGAGATCATGGTGATCCGGCGTCATGATCTCGACCTTGGCGCCGAGCGCGGCCCAGAACGCGCGGAGTTTCCCGGTGGCGTTGGGATCGGTGCCTTCAGGAGGCGTTAAAATGCACCAGCGGTTGATGAAGAGCTCGGCGAAGCCGGAGTCGGGCCCGGAATGCTCGGTGCCGGCGACGGGATGCGCCGGCACGAAGTGTATGTTGGCGGGCAGATGTGGCGCCATGTCGCGCACGACGGCGCCCTTGACCGAACCGACGTCGGAGACGATCGCGCCCGCTGCAAGGTGAGCGCCGATTTCCTTCGCGACCTCGCCGCAGGCGCCGACGGGAATGCAGAGGATGACGAGATCGGCGCCTTTCACCGCCTCGACATTGCGCGCGACCACGGCATCGACAATGCCGAGCTCCTTCACCCGCGCCCGCGTCTTCTCCGAGCGCGCGGTGGTGACGATCTCGCCGACCAGGCCTTGCGCCTTCGCCGCGCGCGCGATCGAGCCGCCGATCAGGCCGAAGCCGATCAGCGCGAGGCGTTTGAACTGCGGAGCTGCGTTCACTTTCCCGCCATGAATTCGCGAAGGCCCTCGACCACGAGCCGATTGGCTTCCTCGGTACCGATGGTCATGCGCAGCGCATGCGGCAGCTTGTAGTTCTTCAAGCCGCGCAGCACGAGGCCGCGTTTGGTGAGGAACGCATCGGCGTCATCCGTGGTCTTGCCCTTCTCGGGGAAGTGGATCAGCACGAAATTCGCGACGCTCGGCGTCACCTTGAGGCCGAGTTTGGAAATTTCTTCCGTCAGCCAGTTGCGCCACTTCTCGGTGTGCACCTTCGACATCTGCTGGTGCGCGATGTCTTCGATGGCCGCGGCCGCGGCGAGCATCGCCGGCGTCGACACGTTGAAGGGCCCGCGGATGCGGTTCACCGTGTCGACGATGTGCGCAGGGCCGAACATCCAGCCGACGCGGAGCGCGGCAAGGCCATGGATTTTCGAGAAGGTGTGGGTCACCACCGTGTTGTCCGTGGTCGCAACCAGCTCGATGCCGAGCTCGTAGTCGTTGCGGGACACATAGTCGGAATAGGCGGCGTCCAGCACCAGCACGATGTGCGGCGGCAGGCCGGCGCGCAGCCGCTTCACCTCGTCGAACGGCAGATACGTCCCGGTCGGATTGTTCGGGTTGGCGAGCCAGACCAGCTTGGTGCGCGGCGTCACGGCGTTCAGGATCGCATCGACATCGGCGGTAAAATCCTTTTCCGCCGCGATCACGTTCCTGGCGCCATTGGCCATGGTCGCGATCGGGTAGACCAGGAAGCCGTGCGTGGTCGAGATCGCCTCGTCGCCGTGGCGGAGATAGGCGTGCGCGAGCAGATTGAGGATTTCGTCCGAGCCGGCGCCGCAGATGATGCGGTCGGGGTCGAGCCCGAAGGTGCGGCCGATCGCTTCGCGCAGGACGCGCGAGGTGCCTTCCGGATAATCCTCGAGATGCTCGACGGCGTGCTTGTAGGCCTCCTTGGCCTTGGGCGAGGGCCCGAACGGCGTCTCGTTGGCCGAGAGCTTGAACACCTTGCGGCCCGGCTCCGGTACCGGGCTCTTGCCGGGCGTGTAGGGCGCAATATCGAGAATGCCGGGATTCGGCACGGGGCGGTTCATTGTCGTCTCCGGACAGGGCGGGTCTTAAGGCTTGGCAGACCCGTTAGAGGGGACCGTATAGCGCGTCGCATGGCTGCCGACGAGGGCTGTCGAGCGCACCGAGGCTCCGGCCTGGAGCAGGGCCAGCTTGATCTTCTCGATGCCGGTGCCTGCAACCGACACCAGCAGCGCCGCGCCGTCGAAGGCGGTGTCGGGGACAGCTACGATCTCGGCGAGCGGCGCCAGTGCACGGGCGGTATCCGCATTCCAGCCGGAAACGCGTACGCTCCACATCTGCACTTCGGTGACCATCGCGTCGTCGGCGACCCGCGAGATCACGAATACGGGGAGGGCGGCCGGATGATCGGCGCGCTCGAGGAACGGCAGCCGCGCGATGATCTTCGGCGCGCCATCGGCCTCGAGCTGGTTCCACCACGGCGTGCGGCTTGCCGTCGCCGAGACGAGCGCCAGATCGCCCTTCGATTTCGACACCGCATCGACCGCGGCCTGCGCGCTGAAATGCGCGACATAGGGCACGACAAAGCCGAAATGAAACCGCGCCGAATCCCGCATCGCGCTTTCGCCGACGGAGACATCGGCATGCACCGAGAACGGCGCTTGTACATAGGTGAAGGTCGAGATGATGACGCGCCAGATGCCCTCGACGGTGTCGATCGGCAGGATGCCGCGATGCCGCTCGACCAGGCGGCGCATCATGTCGGCTTCGCGCGCGGGCCGGAACGCGGAGCCTACTTCCTGCGTTTGCTTCACCCGGATCAGGCGGTCGATGATGTCGCCACGCTGCATCAACAGGCGATGCACGCCTTCATCGATCGCGTCGATTTCCTTGCGCAGCTCGGCAAGCGAAGGCGGGGAGGGAGGCTTGGACATTGACGGGATCCGGCGGCGCTGATGGGCTCCTTCTCACCCATGCCGTCGGATGGCGCAAGGGTGCCGCTGGCGGGGATGGGCAGCCGCCCCGTTAACCCTGTGCTTGACTTGACGAAAAGCAGCTTAGGGACTAGTTTTGCACCGTCCCGTGGTCATTTGAGCCGGCCGGCTTGCAGCCACGTTAAACAACTCGCTAAACAGGCCGGGGACAGATTGATCCCGGCCGAACCTTTGTTCAGGCCGGGTTTTTTATTGGCCTGATTCTGTTCCGGTTCGGGGCGACGGCGCGAAAGCGCGTCGAAAACGAAATGGTGAGCGTAAAGTCGATACCAAGCGCGGCGATCGCGGAAGAGCGCTCGCACGAGGCCGATCATCCGACGTCACTGCTGGCGCGCTTCGGCGCGGATCAGCCCCTGAAGCTCGATTGCGGCATTGATCTGTCGCCATTCCAGATCGCCTATCAGACCTACGGCACGCTCAATGCGCAGCGCAGCAACGCCATCCTGGTCTGCCATGCGCTGACCGGCGACCAGCATGTATTCAACAAGCACCCGGTCACCGGCAAATCCGGCTGGTGGGACACCATGGTGGGGCCGGGCAAGCCGCTCGACACCAACAGCTACTTCATCATCTGCTCGAACGTGATCGGCGCCTGCATGGGCTCGACCGGACCGGCTTCGATCAATCCAGCCGCCGGCAAGCCGTGGGGACTCGATTTTCCCATCATCACCATTCCCGACATGGTGCGCGCGCAGGCGATGCTGCTCGATCGCCTCGGCATCGAGACGCTGTTCTGCGTGGTCGGTGGCTCGATGGGCGGCATGCAGGCGCTGCAATGGACTGAGGCGTTTCCCAAGCGGGTGTTCTCAACACTGGCGATTGCCTGCAGCACCCGGCACTCGGCGCAGAATATCGCCTTTCACGAACTCGG
>DATMNV010000021.1:0-7022 GCA_035568535.1 Bradyrhizobium sp. | reverse complement strand
AAGGCCCAGGGCTACGCGATCGTCACCATCTCGCTGAAGCCGGTGGGCGGCCCTCCGGGCGATGCCACCGCCGACCAGATGGATGCGCTGGCCGATCTCGCCGACAAATATTCCTTCGGCGAAATCCGCGTCGGCCATGAGCAGAATCTGGCGCTGCCGCATGTTGCGCGGCGCGATCTGCCCGAACTGTGGAAGGCGCTCGACAAGATCGGGCTCGCCACGCCGAACGTCAATCTGATCTCGGATATCATCGCCTGCCCGGGGCTCGATTACTGCTCGCTCGCGAATGCGCGCTCGATCCCGATCGCACAGGAATTGACCCGGCGCTTCGCCAATCACGACACCGCCAACCTGATCGGCCGGCTGCACATCAATATCTCCGGCTGCATCAATGCCTGCGGCCATCACCATGTCGGCCATATCGGCATTCTCGGCGTCGAGAAGAACGGCGAGGAGGTCTACCAGATCACCATCGGCGGTCGTGCCGACGAGAAGGCCGAGCTCGGCACGCTGATCGGTCCGGCGGTCAAGTTCGATGAAGTCGCCGACGTCATCGAGGACGTCGTCGAGGCCTATCTCGCGCTGCGCGCGCGGCCTGACGAGCTGTTTGTCGACACGGTGAAGCGGCTTGGCGTCGAACCGTTCAGGGAGCGCGTCTATGCCACTCGTTAAGGGCGGAAAAATCACGGACGATATTTTTGTCCATGCCGTCGACGGCGCGGAATTGCCGGCCGACGGCGCAGTGCTGGTGTCGGCGGCACGCTTCCTGGAAAACCCCGAAGCGCTGTTCGCGCGTTCGGGCAAGGTTGGCGTGATCTGGCCGAACAACCGTGATGTCGACGACCTCGTGCCCCATCTCGAGCGGCTCGGTGCGGTCGCGCTGGTGTTCCCGACCTTCCGCGATGGCCGGGCCTACAGCCAGGCGCGGCTCTTGCGCGAGCGCTATCTCTATCGCGGCGAGTTGCGCGCCACCGGCCAGGTGTTGCGCGACCAGTTCGTGTTCATGCTGCGCGCCGGCTTCGACGCCTTCGAGGTGAAGAAGCAGGCCGACGCCGAAGCCTTTGCGCAGACGGTGCAGCGCTATTCCGTGTTCTACCAGCCGACCGGCGACGGCCGTCTGACCGCGCTGCATCGGCGCATGCAATTACGCCATTCCGAGAGTGCCGGCCTATGAATGCCCTTGTCCCCGAATTTTCGCTGCAATCGGCCCATGCCCTCCTGCCGCCGGCCGAGGAACTTGATCGCGCGCTCCGCGACGCTTCGCCGCATGAAGTGATCGCCGCGGCGCTGAAGGCAGTCGGCCGCGACCAGCTCGCACTGGTGTCCTCCTTCGGGACCGAGTCTGCCGCGCTGCTCAAGGTGATGGCGGACGTCGATCCCGCGATCCCCGTGATCTTCCTCGACACCGGCTGGCTGTTCGAGGAAACGCTCGCCTATCGCGACACGCTGATCGAAAAGCTCGGGCTGCGTGATGTGCGTTCGGTGAAGCCGTCGGAAGAAGCGCTGTCGCGTCAGGATCCGGAGCGCGATCTCTGGTTCTCCAATCCCGACACCTGCTGCTATCTGCGCAAGGTTGAGCCGCTGCAGCGGGCGCTAAAGCCGTTTGCGGGCTGGATCAACGGCCGCAAGCGGTTCCAGGGCGGCGCTCGTGCTACGATTGCCGTGGTGGAAGAAGACGGCACGCGCCTGAAATTCAATCCGCTTGCCCGTGTTTCGCGCGAAGACATTGCGGCGATTTATCGCGATGCAAATCTGCCACAGCATCCTCTTGCCGCATCGGGCTTCCAGTCAGTCGGGTGTATGCCTTGCACCAGCCGGACCGCGCCGGGTGAAGATGCGCGTGCCGGTCGCTGGCGCGGTCGCGACAAGTCGGAGTGCGGCATCCACATAACGAAATCTGCTTAGCATGTCTGGAAATCTTCGTAGGCCGACCGCGCCTATGTGTAGATCGAGACGTTGCGCCTGATTGATGCGGGCGTACTGATCTTGGCGACTTACCGACCGTCGTCGAAGCCAATGGAGACTCCGATGCGTCGTCTGCTTCTTGCCTTTGCGGCCGTGGTCTGGGCTGGTTCGGCCAGCGCCGCCGACTTGACGTTACTGAACGTCTCCTACGATCCGACGCGCGAGCTTTACGCCGACTTCAACAAGGCGTTTGCATCGGCCTATCAGAAAGAAACCGGCAAGAGCGTCGAGATCAAGCAATCGCATGGTGGCTCGGGCGCCCAGGCGCGCTCGGTGATCGACGGCCTGCAGGCCGACGTGGTGACGCTTGCGCTTGCCTACGACATCGACGCCATCGCGGCCAGGGGCCTGATTACGCCGGACTGGCAGAAGCGGATGCCGCTCAATGCCGCACCCTACACCTCGACCATCGTGTTCCTCGTGCGCAAGGGCAATCCAAAGGGCATTAAGGATTGGGACGACCTGATCAAGCCGGGCGTCGCCGTGATCACGCCGAACCCGAAGACGTCCGGCGGCGCGCGCTGGAATTACCTCGCGGCCTGGGGCTATGCGCAGAAGAAATTCGGCTCGGCCGACAGGGCCAAGAAATTCGTAGCCGATCTCTACCAGAACGTCCCCGTGCTCGATACCGGTGCGCGCGGCTCGACCGTGACCTTTGTCGAGCGCGGCGTCGGCGATGTGCTGATCGCCTGGGAGAACGAGGCGTTCCTGGCTTTGCGGGAATTCGGCAAGGAGAAATTCGAGATCGTCTCGCCGTCGCTGTCGATCCTCGCCGAGCCGCCGGTGGCTGTTGTCGACAAGGTTGTCGAAAAGAAGGGCACGCGCGCGGTTGCCGAAGCCTATCTGAACTACTGGTATTCGAAGGAAGGCCAGGAGATTGCCGCGCGCAATTCCTATCGTCCGCGCGATCCCGAGATCGCCAGGGAATATGAAAATTCCTTCGCCAAGGTCGAGCTGTTCACCATCGACGATGTGTTCGGCGGCTGGACCCAAGCGCAGAAGGAGCATTTCGCCGAAGGCGGCATTTTCGACCAGATCTACAAGAACTGATCGAAAGCGAAGGAGGCATTCGTGGCCGCGATCGCCGTACGACGCAGCGTCCTGCCGGGCTTCGGCCTGACCATGGGGCTGACGCTGACCTGGCTGTCGGTCATCGTCCTGATTCCGCTGGCCGGTCTGTTCCTCAAGACTTCGGAGCTCTCGCTTGACCAGTTCTGGGTCATCGTCTCCAGCCGCCGCACGCTGAACGCGCTGAAAATCTCTTTCGGCCTCGCTTTCCTGGCAGCTCTCGTCAATCTGGTGATGGGAACGATCGTGGTCTGGGCACTGGTGCGCTATCGCTTTCCCGGCCGGCGCCTGCTCGACGCGATCGTCGATGTTCCCTTTGCGCTGCCGACTGCGGTCGCCGGCGTCGCACTGAGCGCGCTGTTTGCCGAGAAGGGTTGGCTCGGCGCGCCGCTCGCGGCGCTCGGCCTCAAGGTCGCGTTCACGCCGATCGGCATTTTTGTCGCGATGGTCTTCATCGGCATTCCCTTCGTGGTGCGAACGGTGCAGCCGGTCTTGATCGAGCTCGATCCCGAGATCGAGGAAGCCGCGACCAGCCTCGGCGCCAACCGCTGGCAGACGGTGACGCGGGTAATCCTGCCGAGTCTGGTGCCGGCGCTCCTGACCGGGCTCGCGCTCGCCTTCGCCCGCGCCGTCGGCGAATACGGCTCGGTGATCTTCATCGCCGGCAACCTGCCCAACGTCTCCGAGATCGCGCCGCTGTTGATCGTGATCCGGCTTTCGGAGTTCCGCTATGCCGATGCGACCGCGATCGCGGTGGTCATGCTGGTCGCGGCGTTCCTGATCATTTTCGTGGTCAATCGTCTGCAGCGCTGGGCGCAGACACGCCTGCCCATGCATTGAGGCGGGATCGATGACCATCGAGGCAACCATGGCGCGCGAGCATCCCGTCCCGCAAGAGGCGCGGGCCGGCACGCCGTTGCCCGCCGTGCGCGTCGACTACCGCTGCGAACCGCGGGCCGTCCGCATCGCCATCATCGCAATCGCGGTGACGTTCCTTGCGCTGTTCGTCGTGTTGCCGCTGATCGTCGTGTTCGCCTCGGCCTTGTCCAAGGGGATGGTCGCCTATTTCGCAGCGCTGTCCGATCCGGAAGCGCTCTCCGCGATCCGCCTTACGCTGCTGGTCGCGGCGATCTCGGTCGGCATCAATCTGGTGTTTGGCCTCACGGCTGCCTGGGCCATCACCAAATTCGACTTTCGCGGAAAGACCTTCCTGATCTCGCTGATCGACCTGCCGTTTTCGGTGAGCCCGGTCATCTCCGGCCTGATCTTCGTGCTCTTGTTCGGCGCGCAGGGTTTTCTCGGACCCTTTCTGGAAGACCATCACGTCCAGGTGCTGTTCGCGGTGCCCGGCCTTGCGCTCGCGACGACCTTTGTCACCTTTCCCTTCGTGGCCCGCGCGCTGATCCCGCTGATGCAGGAGCAGGGCACGCAGGAGGAAGAAGCTGCGATCTCGCTCGGCGCCTCGGGCCTGCAAACCTTCTTCCGTGTCACGCTGCCCAACATCAAATGGGGCGTGCTCTACGGCGTTCTGCTCTGCAACGCGCGCGCGATGGGCGAGTTCGGCGCGGTGTCGGTCGTGTCGGGCCATATCCGCGGCGAGACCAATACCATGCCGCTGCTGGTCGAGATCCTCTACAACGAATATCAGTTCGTGGCGTCGTTCGCGATCGCCTCGCTGCTCGCGATGCTGGCGCTGATCACCCTGATCGCCAAGACCGTGCTGGAGCGGCATCTCGACGAAGGAAAGTTGCCGCATGACGATTGAAGTCAAGAACCTGGTCAAGAAGTATGGCGCCTTCGCCGCGCTCGACAATGTCAGCATCCGCGTTGCCGACGGCGAATTGCTGGCGTTGCTCGGCCCCTCCGGTTCGGGCAAGACCACGCTGCTTCGGATCATCGCCGGCCTCGACTGGCCGGATTCGGGCGAGGTTTCCTTTGACGGTGAGAACGCGCTCGCACGTGGCGCGGCCGAACGGCAGGTTGGCTTCGTATTCCAGCACTACGCACTGTTCCGCCACATGACGGTGTTCGAGAACGTCGCCTTTGGCCTGCGCGTGCAACCGCGCGCCATCCGCAGGAACGAGGCGGCGATCCGCGCCCGGGTCAAGGAGTTGCTCGACCTGGTGCAGCTCGATTGGCTGGCGAACCGCTATCCGGGCCAGCTCTCCGGCGGCCAGCGCCAGCGCATTGCGCTTGCGCGTGCGCTCGCGATCGAGCCGCGCATTTTGCTGCTCGACGAACCCTTCGGCGCGCTCGACGCCAAGGTGCGGAAAGAGCTGCGGCAATGGCTGCGCGCGCTGCACGACCAGATCCACATGACGTCGATCTTCGTCACCCACGACCAGGAAGAAGCGCTTGAGGTCGCCAACCGTGTGGTGGTGATGGACAAGGGCCGGATCGAGCAGATGGGCACGCCGAACGACGTTTACGACAATCCGGCCAGCGCCTTCGTGCATGGCTTCATCGGCGAATCCATCGAGCTGCCGGTCGACGTCGCAAACGGAGAGGTGAGGATCGGCGGCACGCAGGTTCCGCTCGCCGCCGAAGGTCTCGCCAATGGCCCTTCGATTCTTTTCATCCGCCGCCACGACGTGCAGGTCAGCCCGGTCGGCAGCGGCGCCTTGCAGGGGGCGGTGATCCGCGTGCGCAGCTTCGGCCCGGTTCAGCGCGCCGAGGTCATGATTGCGCATGCCCAGCTGCCGATCGAGATCGACGCTCCTCGCGACCGGGAACTCCGCCCAGGCGATATTGTCGGCCTGAAACCTCGCCGTTACCGGATTTTCGCCGCCTGAAACCGGCCAAAATTCACCTTTCAGCCACGGTTGGTATGCAACAACGGCGCCTCATTCGGGGCTGATTGATCTCTCATGCGCGCGGCGGCCGCAATTCTCGTAACTTTATTGCTGGCAGGCTGTGCCGCCGAGGCACCGGTCGAGACGCCGGCCATGTATGTCAACATGGCTGATCCTGGCGCGCATCTTGACCCTGCCGCGGCCGCGTCGATGATCTCGCAATACCGCCAGAATAACGGCCTCGGGTCTGTGGCTGTTGACCCCGACCTGATGAAGCTTGCCGAAGCCCAATCCGGGGTGATGGCCGCCCAGAACAAGCTCGATCACGACGTCCGGGCGCCCCTTGCCAGGCGGCTTTCTGGCGCGGGCTATCCCGCGGCAGTCGCAGTCGAAAATGTTTCGGCCGGCTATCATACGCTGGCAGAAGCGTTTTCCGGTTGGCGGGACTCGCCGCCGCACAAGGCCAA
Organism: Bradyrhizobium sp.; assembly: GCA_035568535.1. Taxonomy (GTDB): domain Bacteria; phylum Pseudomonadota; class Alphaproteobacteria; order Rhizobiales; family Xanthobacteraceae; genus Bradyrhizobium. Next base: position 730 of record DATMNV010000021.1, on the reverse strand, counting down.
CATGCTGAAGAGCGGTGTCACAAAATTAGGCATAGCTGCCAGCTATGCACCCAATACCAAATACAAGGTTTTTTGGACGCTGATTTTGGCGTCTACTGACCGCACCTGACGCCGGCGCGTTCCCTTTTCGGCGCTGTCGGTGACGCCATCGTGAACTGACGCCACGGCTCAACAGACATATCGGAAGACAATGACCGATCATCCCCAGACAGATGGTGCGAGTACCCCTGCGAGCGCGCGGCGCGTGCTGGTGTTGCAGGGTGGCGGAGCCCTCGGCTCCTATCAGGCCGGCGCCTATCAGGCGCTGTGCCGCAGCGGTTTCGAACCGGAATGGATCGCCGGCATTTCGATCGGCGCCGTCAATGCCGCGATCATCGCCGGCAACGACAACGACAAGGTCGTCGATCGGCTGAAGGAATTCTGGGAGCTGGTGTCCTCGCCGGTGCCCTGGAATCCGATCCTGAAGAGCGAGAGGAGCCGTACGTTCTTCAACGAGACCTCGGCCGCCATCATCGCGACCTTCGGTGTGCCCGGCTTCTTCACGCCGCGGATTCCGCCGGCGCCCTTTTGGCCGCAAGGCACCGCGCAGTCGTTGAGCTACTACGACACCGCGCCCTTGAAGAAGACGCTGGAGCGGCTGGTCGATTTCGATCGCATCAACGACCTGAGGTGCCGGCTCTCGGTTGGCGCAGTCGGCGTGACCTCGGGAAATTTCCGCTATTTCGACAAT
>DATMNV010000020.1:0-2733 GCA_035568535.1 Bradyrhizobium sp. | reverse complement strand
CTCTTCGCGCAGCCGCTCGTCGAGCTGCAGCCGCCGCCAGCGGTTGCGCAAGGCGATGGCGACCGCGCGCTTGGCGTCGGCCTGGCCGACGATGAAGCGGTCGAGCTCGGAGACGATCTCGCGCGGGGAAAAATCGCTCATGCGTCGCGTACCATGAGGAGAGCGCGGCCGTCGGGCGTATCCACCAAACGGTCGCCGTGAAATCCGGCTTTTTCGTAGGCTTTGATGGCGCGTGCGTTGCGCGGATCGGGGTCGGTCACGGCGCGCGGCGCGCCGGCTTTGTGCAAGCTGTCGACAAACATGCGGATCAGTGCGGAGCCATGGCCGCGGTCGATCATGTCCTCTTCGCCGATGAATTGGTCGATGCCGCGCGTTCCGCCCGGGTGCTCGCCCAGGCCGTTGTCAGGCCACGCGGTCGGGTCGTAGCACTGCAGATAGGCGAACGGCCGGTCGCCGAGCGTGACGACAAACTGGTCCATGGCCGGGTGATCGAGGTCTGTACTGATCAGAGCCAACTGCTCCTGCGGATCGCCCCACCATTGCGCGACGTGCGGCATCGCCAGCCGGCGCCGAATCATCGGCAGGTCTGTGGCCGTCATCAGGCGAAACGCGCAGACGCCAGGCACCATGGATCACGCGTCCTTCAATCCCGGTCGCGCGGTGCAAACGCCGTCGCCCGTTTGGCATCGGCCAGGCCGATAAGGAAACAGCCGGAGTTCCGAAGCGATGGCATGAGGGGAGAAGTCGCTCATGCAGGATACATCGCAGGCGGTAGCCGCTCGACCAGAGCGGAAGGAAACGGTCGAAGGAAAATCCGGCGCAGCGGCTGCCAGGCGACCCCAAGCACCAGTACCAAGGCGCCGAGGATCAACAGCGTTGCGAAGAAGACCACGACCTCACGCCTATCGGCGCCGGCGCGCACGGCCCCAGTAAGTGCATAGCCGATCGCAATGCCGAGGTAACTCAGCGCCGACACGAGCAGGGCGCGGCGGTCGATCAGAACAGCAATCGCGGTCAGCAAGGCCACAATGGCGTAAATCGCAATCGCACTCGTCGTGGTCATGTTTAGCCAGCCAGGATTGTCGTCGGATGCCGGCACGATCAATCTGATCAGCGAATGTACAATCAGCGGCGCGGCCAAAAGATGCAGCCAAAACGCGCAGTCAGCATTGCGCGTCGTGCGCGTGCGGTCGGAGAGATCGTACGCCATGGCGACCGCGAACACGCCGAGCCCGCAGCCCAGCAGGATCAGCATGCCCGTCATACTCCCGCTGGAAAGGATCGAGCGGAAGATCATCGAGACAAACAGGACAACGCTGCCGGCGATGACGAGGAGCGCAAACGGCAGGCGAAAGCGCGCATAAAAAGCAGTTGCGGCAAGGCCGGCGGCCAGCGCTCTTCCGGCAACGACAATCGGCTCGAGGTTGCCAAAAATGCTATCCTGGTCGGTGTGCGCTCGCGGTCCCGGGTGGAATGGCAACCCAGTGAGTTGCGCGATGTAGAACCAGTCGACCCTAGTCATCCGGAATATGAAGAACGCGAACAGGCAGGCCAACAGAATGCCGGGCAGCACGAGGCGCATGCGTCCCACCATGAACTCCGCGAGGCCCCAAATGATGGCCGCGGCAAGCATGTTCATGATCGGATCAAGGTCGGCAAAGTAGGCTACGCCGCTGCCAAAGAGGACGATACCGACCGCAAAAAAGAAATCATTGAAGCCACGCATGAACCGGAAGCGCTCTTCATCGGCGCGCTCGGCCGTGCGCCGCCGGGTGGTGACGAAGAGGCGCAGCGCTGCGACCTGCGCTGGCGTAACGATGCCTTCGGCGGCCGCTTCGAGGTCGTCCTCGTCAAGCATCACAGCTTCTCCACCGTGACATTGCGGTTCGTGTACACACAGATATCCGCGGCGATGTCGAGCGCGCGGCGCACGATCGCCTCGGCGTCGAGCGGCCCATCGAGAAGGGCGCGGGCGGCGGCCAGCGCGTAATTGCCGCCGGAGCCGATGCCGGCAATGCCGGCTTCCGGATCGAGCACGTCGCCGGTCCCGGTGAGCACCAGCGACACGTCCTTGTCGGCGACGATCATCATCGCTTCCAGCCGCCGCAGATAGCGGTCGGTGCGCCAGTCCTTGGCTAGTTCGACAGCCGCGCGGGTGAGCTGGCCGGGATATTGCTCGAGTTTCGATTCCAGCCGCTCGAACAAGGTGAAGGCATCTGCCGTGGCGCCGGCGAAGCCGCCGATCACGTCGCCCTTGCCGAGCCGGCGCACCTTCTTGGCGTTGGCCTTGACGATGGTCTGCCCGATCGAAACCTGCCCGTCGCCGCCGACGGCGACCAGTCCCCCCTTGCGCACGGTGAGGATCGTCGTGCCGTGCCAGAAGCCGGATGGGCCGGTTTCGGGGGATACCATGCGCTGGAAGACCTTGGTTCGAGGCATGATCTAGGATTTGACCACCGGTAATGCAATTGCGCGCGGCGGTTGGCGGAGCGCTCAAAGCCCTGATACAACGCGCGCGGCGCGCGCCGGAGAACTCAGATGCGCAAGGCGTCCGTGAAGCGGACCACCAAGGAAACCGACGTCGAGGTCGCGGTCGATCTCGATGGCACCGGCGCGGCGTCGATCGCGACGGGGATCGGCTTCCTCGATCACATGCTCGACCTGCTGGCGCGCCACTCGCGCGTCGATATCAACGTCAAGGCCAAAGGCGACCTGCACATCGATCATCATCAC
>DATMNV010000019.1:0-6862 GCA_035568535.1 Bradyrhizobium sp. | reverse complement strand
CGCCGCCTGGAACTACTTCGAGTCGATCAAGACCCCGGCCAACGAGAAGTTCATCAAGGAATGGCAGGCCTACACCAAGAACCCGAAGCGCACCACCAACGACCCGATGGAAGCCCACGTGATCGGCTTCAACATGTGGGTGAAGGCGGTCGAGAAGGTGAAGTCGACCGATGCCGACAAGGTAATCGATGCGCTGCCGGGCACTGAAGCGCCGAACCTGACCGGCGGCATTTCGAAGATGCTGCCGAACCATCACATCACCAAGCCGGTGTTTATCGGTGAAATCAAAGGCAATGGCCAGTTCGACGTGGTGTATAAGACCAAGGACCTCGTCCCCGGCGATGCATGGTCGAAGGAGCTCGAAGGCTCCAAGGACCTGATCGGCGACTGGGTCGGCAAGAAGTGCGGCAACTACAACGTCAAGACCAACAAGTGCCTGGGTTCCGGTACCTGATCCGAAGCTGATCCAACAAGCGACGAAGAAGGCGGCGGCCGTCGCCGCCTTCTTTACCTTCTGCCGGGGTGGTCCAGTGGTGGCTAACGTCTTTGATCGTCTGCGCGCGCTTGCGCTCGCCGTCTTCCTGATCGCCTTCGCAGTGCCGGCCCTTGCCGGTCCGTTCGAGGACGCGGTCGGCAAGTTCACCACCGACGATTTCTCCGATACCGAGGAAGCGATCGGCGTGGTGGCCTCGTCGGGCAACCCGCTCGCCTATCCCATCATCAGCGCGCTGCATGACGAGCGGCTGATGTTCGATGCCGACAGCAAGAAAGTTTATATCAAGCAGACTGACGGCAAGGCGATCGACGCCGCGACCGGCGCCGCGGTCGACAGCATTCCCGACAGCGCCTCTGTCGTGCGCCTCAACAACCGCCTGCGCCGCACAGTCGAGGCCGCGGTCGGTGGCCTGACCCTGTTGTCGCCGGATGCCGCCATGCGCATCACGGCCGCGCAGTCCGTCTTCAAGTCGCATGAGGAGGCGCTGCTGCCGACCGTCGAAAGCGCGCTCGCCAAGGAAACCAACGGGACCGCGAAGCAGGCGCTTTCCGAAGCGCGCGCTGCGATCGTGCTGTTCAAGTCCGATGCCAGCGAAGTCGACAAGCTGGAGGCAATAGCCACCGTCAAGGCGCGCGGCGACCAGGATGCGCTGGCCATGCTGAGCGACATCGGCAGCGACCAGCCGCCGTCGGTCTCGAAAGCCGCGGCGGCCGCCATCACCTCGATCAAGAGCAGTCTGGCGATGTGGTCGGCGGTGCAGAATGCCTGGTACGGGCTTTCGCTGGGCTCGGTGCTGCTGCTCGCCGCGATCGGGCTTGCCATCACCTTCGGCGTGATGGGCGTCATCAACATGGCCCATGGCGAGATGGTGATGCTCGGGGCCTACACCACCTTCGTGGTGCAGGAAGTGATCCGCACCCGCTATCCCGGGGCGTTCGATTATTCGCTGCTGATCGCGGTGCCGCTCGCCTTCCTTGTCTCCGGCGCGATCGGCGTGCTGATCGAGCGCTCCATCATCCGCTTCCTCTACGGCCGGCCGCTGGAGACGCTGCTCGCGACCTGGGGCCTTTCGCTGGTGCTGCAGCAGTTGGTGCGCACCATCTTTGGGCCGACCAACCGCGAGGTCGGCAACCCATCCTGGATGAGCGGCGCCTTCGACCTCGGCCAGATCACCATCACCTATAACCGGCTCTGGATCCTCTGCTTCACGCTGGCGGTGTTCGCGATCCTGCTTCTGATGCTGCGCTTCACCGCGCTCGGACTCGAAATGCGCGCGGTGACGCAGAACCGCCGCATGGCGGCCTCGATGGGCATTGCCACCTCGCGTGTCGATGCGCTGACCTTCGGCCTCGGCTCCGGCATCGCCGGCATCGCCGGCGTGGCGCTGTCGCAGATCGACAACGTCAGTCCCAATCTCGGCCAGAGCTACATCATCGACAGCTTCATGGTCGTGGTGTTCGGCGGGGTCGGCAATCTCTGGGGCACCCTGGTCGGCGCATTCACGCTCGGCATCGCCAACAAGTTCCTGGAGCCCGTCGCCGGCGCCGTGCTCGGCAAGATCGCGATCCTGGTCCTGATCATCCTGTTCATCCAGAAGCGCCCGCGTGGCCTGTTCGCGCTCAAGGGGCGGGCGGTGGAAGCATGACGTCGCACATGCTCACGCGCTCGCTCGACCGCGCTGCGACCATCTTCATCCTGGTGGTCGCCGCCTGCGGCATCCTGATCCCGCTTTCCAACTTGCTGCTACCAGCGGGCTCCGTATTCCAGGTCCCGACCTATCTGGTGGCGCTGTGGGGCAAATATGTCTGCTATGCCATCCTCGCGCTCTCGATCGACCTGATCTGGGGCTATTGCGGCATCCTCTCGCTTGGCCACGGCGCCTTCTTCGCGCTCGGCGGCTACGCCATGGGCATGTATCTGATGCGCCAGATCGGCACCCGCGGCGTCTATGGCAATCCGATCCTGCCGGATTTCATGGTGTTCCTGAACTATCCGAAGCTGCCATGGTACTGGTATGGCTTCGACATGTTCTGGTTCGCGGCGCTGATGGTGCTGCTCGTCCCGGGCCTGCTGGCGTTCTGCTTCGGCTGGCTGGCGTTCCGCTCCCGCGTCACCGGCGTCTATCTCTCGATCATCACGCAAGCGATGACCTATGCGCTGCTGCTGGCCTTCTTCCGCAACGATTTCGGCTTCGGCGGCAACAACGGCCTCACCGATTTCAAGGACATTCTCGGCTTCAACGTGCAGGCCGAAGGCACCCGTGCCGCGCTCTTCCTGCTGAGTTGCCTTGCGCTGATCATCGCCTTTCTGATCTGCCGGGCGGTCGTCACCTCCAAGCTCGGCAAGGTGTTGATTGCGGTGCGCGACGCCGAATCGCGCACGCGGTTCCTCGGCTACCGCGTCGAATCCTACAAGCTGTTCGTGTTCACGCTATCGGCCTGCATGGCGGGCGTCGCCGGCGCGCTCTACGTGCCGCAGGTCGGCATCATCAACCCGTCCGAATTCGCGCCAGGCAATTCCATCGAAGCGGTGATCTGGGTCGCGGTCGGCGGTCGCGGCACGCTGATCGGCGCGGCGCTGGGCGCGGTGGTGGTCAACTACGCCAAGACGTTCTTCACCTCCGGGGTGCTCGCGCCCTACTGGCTGTTCATGCTGGGCGCGCTGTTCATCCTGGTGACGCTCTTGCTGCCGAAGGGCATTGTCGGCACCTACAACAGCTGGATGGCGCCGTTCAGGGCGCAGCGTGCGACCCGGGCGGCCGAGGCGAGCGCCGCGCGCGAAGACGGCATCAGCGAACCCAATCCGGCGGAGTAGGCACATGAATGTGATGGATTCTCGCGCCACCTCCGCACTGCTTTATCTCGACGGCGTGCATGTTTCCTTCGATGGCTTCCACGCCATCAACAACCTGTCGCTGACGCTCGCGCCCGGCGAGATGCGGGCCATCATCGGCCCGAACGGCGCCGGCAAGACCACGATGATGGACATCATCACCGGCAAGACCAAGCCGGACGAGGGCACGGTGCTGTTCGACGGCGTCACCGACCTGACGCGTCTGGACGAGACCCGGATTGCCGAACTCGGCATCGGCCGGAAATTCCAGAAGCCTACGGTGTTCGAAAGCCAGACCATCGAAGACAATCTGCTTCTCGCGCTCAACGTCGACCACAGCGTCAGGGGCACGCTGTTCTGGCGCGGCAGCAAGCCCGAGTCTGAACGCATCGAGAGGGTGCTGGAAACCATCCGCCTGAAGGATTCACGGAACAAACTGGCGGGGAGCCTGTCGCACGGCCAGAAGCAATGGCTCGAGATCGGCATGCTGCTGGCCCAGGACCCCAAGCTGCTGCTCGTCGACGAGCCGGTCGCGGGAATGACCGACGTCGAAACCCATCAAACCGCCGAGCTCTTGAAGGAGATCAACAAGGACAAGACCGTCATGGTTGTCGAGCATGACATGACCTTTGTGCGCGAACTCGGCGTCAAGGTGACATGTCTGCACGAAGGAACGGTGCTCGCCGAAGGGACCATCGACCAGGTTTCAACGAACGAACGTGTCGTCGAAGTGTATCTGGGGCGGTGATCCATGCTGAAAGTCGACAACATCAACCTCTATTACGGCGCAGCCCAGGCGCTGCGCGGCGTCTCGATCTCGGCTGAGCCGGGCAAAGTGATGTGCGTGTTGGGACGCAACGGCGTCGGCAAGACCTCGCTGTTGCGTGCGATGGTTGGCCAATATCCGATCGCCTCCGGCTCGATCAATTTCGACGGCGCCGAAATCTCCGGGCTGAGGCCGTATGAACGTGCGCGCAAGGGCATCGGCTTCGTGCCGCAGGGCCGCGAGATCTTTCCGCTGCTCACGGTGGAAGAGAACCTCAAGACCGGCTTCGGTCCGCTCAAGCGCGAGGACCGCTATATCCCCGACGACGTATTCTCGCTGTTCCCGGTGCTGCAGTCCATGCTCGGGCGCCGCGGCGGCGACCTGTCCGGCGGCCAGCAGCAGCAGCTTGCGATCGGCCGCGCGCTGGTGATGCGGCCGAAACTCCTGTTGCTGGACGAGCCGACCGAAGGCATTCAGCCCTCGATCATCAAGGACATCGGCCGCGCGATTTCCTATCTGCGCAACCTCGGCAACATCGCCATTGTGCTGGTCGAACAATATCTCGACTTTGCCTGCGAGCTCGGCGACAATTTCGCGGTCATGGACCGGGGTGCGGTCAAATATTCCTGCGACCGCGCGAACCTCGATCCGAGCGAAATCAGCCGCCAGATGGCGCTATAGGTGAGATGCGGCCGGCGGAGGTCGCACGAGGGATCGATGCGGCTTGACGCTTCCAGCGCTGCTTCAGCTGTCTTCGCGGCCAATCGTGCGCGTGGCGCGGTGTCGTTCGAGGTGAAGTTGGCCGACGGCGTGACCCGCCGTGGCGATTTGCATGAGTCGGGCTCGCTGCGCGTGCGCTTTCCCTCGCCCGAAGGCGAGGGGCTTTCCGCGGTGTTCGTCAACACGGCAGGCGGTGTCGCCGGCGGCGACAGCTTTGATATCGCGATCGCCGCGCGTGAAGGCGCGCGTTTGACCCTGACCACGGCGGCGGCGGAAAAAATCTATCGCGCAACCGGCAAGCCCGCCGAGATCAACATCGCCCTGAAAGCCGCCAGTGGTGCGCATCTCGCCTGGCTGCCTCAGGAAACGATCCTGTTTGATCGCGCCCGGGTCGCGCGCCGCATCGATATCGATCTCGCCGAGACCGCCTCGCTCCTGCTTTGCGAGATCGTCGTGTTCGGCCGCGCCGCAATGGGCGAGACCATGCGTCACGGCGAGTTCGTCGACCGCTGGCGTCTCAAGCGCGGCGGCAAACTCGTCTTCGCCGAAAACGTGCGTCTGGACGGTGATATCGGCGAAAAGCTGTCCCGCCCTGCAGTCGCCAAAAGCGGGGTGGCAATCGGTACCGCGTTGATCGTGCCGGGCGACGAGGCGCTGGTGGAGCGCATCCGGGAGGCCACGGACTCTTTTGGCGGCGAGGTCGGCATCTCTGCCTGGAATGGGTTTGCAATGGCGCGCTTCTGTGCCCAAGATGCCGCGCGGCTGCGCGCCGACATGATGGCGGTGCTCGCTCGCGCCTCAAGCCTGCCGCTGCCGCGGCTTTGGCTCAATTAGGTTCGATGAAAATTAGAGATCCCGCATGAATCTGTCTCCACGCGAAAAGGACAAGCTTCTGATTTCGATGGCGGCCATGGTGGCGCGGCGCCGGCTTGAGCGCGGTGTCAAGCTCAACCATCCAGAGGCTATCGCCATCATTTCCGATTTCATCGTCGAGGGCGCGCGCGACGGCCGCACTGTCGCCGAATTGATGCAGGCCGGCGCGCAGGTCCTGACCCGCGCGCAGGTGATGGACGGCATCCCGGAGATGATCCATGACATCCAGGTCGAGGCGACGTTCCCGGACGGAACGAAACTCGTCACCGTGCATGAGCCGATCAGGTAGGAGCGACGCATGATCCCCGGCGAAATGTTCATCCAGGACGGCGAGATCGAGCTCAATGCCGGCCGCAAGACGGTGACGCTCACCGTCGCCAATACCGGCGACCGGCCGATCCAGGTTGGCTCGCACTACCATTTCTTCGAAACCAACCCGGCGCTGAAGTTTGACCGGAAGAAAGCACGCGGCATGCGGCTCGACATCGCCGCCGGCACCGCGGTGCGGTTCGAGCCCGGCCAGACCCGCGACGTCCAGCTCGTGGCGCTCGCCGGCAAGAAGACCATCTACGGCTTCCGCGGCGACGTGATGGGGAAACTGTGAGCGCCGAAGGCACGCCGTGATCTATTGTGAGGTGAGCACGGCTGTCTCGCTCCCTCCCCCCTTGTGGGGGAGGGTTGGGGAGGGGGGTATGCCACACGACGAAGTCTCTCAGCTTCAGAGGACGCGCGCCAAGCAGCTAAGGCGAACGATGACTCGCGACGAGACCTTGCTCTGGCGCCACCTAAAAGCGCATCGCCTGGCCCGCCTCGGCTTCCGCCGGCAGATGGGTAACTACATCGCCGATTTTGTCGCGCATTCCTGCAAGCTCGTGATCGAAGTCGATGGCGAGAGCCATGATTTCGAGGAGCGCATTCGTAAAGATGCGCAGCGTGACGAGTGGTTCGTGTCGCGAGGCTATCGTGCTCTGCGTTTCACCAATGATGACGTGATTCGGAATTTGGAGGGCGTAGCCCTCTTGATTCTTCAGGCAGCGAAGCAAGCGGCACCCCCCTCCCTAGCCCTCCCCCGCAAGGGGGGAGGGAACGCAGCGAGCGATGCCGCCCACTGTCTTGACGAGGAATTTTGAGGCATGCTGCCGCCACTCCGCCTCGTCTCGGAAGCCGCTGAGCTG
>DATMNV010000018.1:0-14989 GCA_035568535.1 Bradyrhizobium sp. | reverse complement strand
GTGCTCTGCGGCGGCCTGGTCGAGCTGATCAAGGGCGGCTACGAGACCCTGGTCGAGGCCGGCTACGCCCCTGAGATGGCCTATTTCGAGTGCCTGCACGAGGTGAAGCTGATCGTCGACCTGATCTATGAAGGCGGCATCGCCAACATGAACTACTCGATCTCCAACACCGCCGAGTACGGCGAATACGTCACCGGCCCGCGCATCGTCACCGACGAGACCAAGAAGGAGATGCGCAAGGTGCTGGCCGACATCCAGTCCGGCAAGTTCGCCCGTGACTGGATGCTGGAGAACAAGGTCAACCAGACCTCGTTCAAGGCGACCCGCGCCAAGCTAGCGCAGCACCCGATCGAGCAGGTCGGCGAGAAGCTCCGTGACATGATGCCGTGGATCAAGAAGGGCGCGCTGGTCGACAAGACGAAGAACTGATGGCGGCTCCTTCACCTCTCCCCAGCGGGGAGAGGTCGGATTGCGAAGCAATCCGGGTGAGGGGGCGCTGTTCTGTCGAGGGACCTCAGCCCCTCACCCGGATCGCATCTGTCGATGCGATCCGACCTCTCCCAATGGGAGAGGTGAAACCGAGTCTGCGGAAGCTTTCGGTCTTTGCGTGGCGCCTTCGCAGGTGCGGCGCAAAAAATTAAGCGTCGCCATATTATATAGAGAAGCGAGATCGCGAACATGCGGTCTCGCTTTTTTAAGTCTCACCGAAGCATCGCTCGCTTACTCTTATTCTTCAGCACCTCACGCGCCACTTGCGGAGCGAAGAACTGAGCGCCGACCGCATTCTTGGTGTGAATACCTTCGCACTATCCCTCAACTTGAAAAAGCATTGGCGCTTCAGGCTCAAAGCGCCAACTCTTCATCCCTGTTCTCGCCTCCTGCACCAGCTTCACGCGAAGCGGCGTGAAATACTTTACTTCAAGTTCACAAGATTTGATCTTTAAAGCGCGTTCTTGCGCGCCACGATCCGCCACCGTGCCTCACCCACGCGCGACCGCGAACACCTCGATCTCGGCTCTTCGTCCGCGCAGCTGCGTCGGACCCAGCGCCTCGACGGCGAGGCCCTTGCCGGGATCCAGCAGACGCAGGAGATCGCCGGACACCAGCAGATTGCGGCCGGCTTCCTTGCAGCGCTCCTGCAAGCGCGCGGTCACGTTCATGGTGTCGCCGAAATAGGCGACCTGCGGACGGGACTCGCCGCATTCGCTGATCACGACCGGACCGGCATGCAGGCCGGCGCGGAAATTCGGCACCAGGCCGAATTCGCTGAAGTAGCGCCCGGCGAGTTCCGCGATCCGGTCCTGGATCGCGAACACGCAGTCGATGGAGCGTCGCTCCCTGCCGGCCGCGACCGGCCAGGTCACGATGACCTCGTCCCCGACATAGGCATGCACCTCGCCGCCATGCGCCACGATCGCCTCGTCGATGTCATAGAAGAAGCGGGTCAGCAGCTCCTGCACCCGCAGTTCCCCTAATTGCTCGGCAAGCGTGGTCGAGCCGACCAGGTCGAGGAACAGCAGCACGCGCTCCTCGCGGGTCGGGTGCCGGTAGCGCCCCAGGATGACGTTGAGGAGGGCACGGCCGCCGACCAGCCGTATCAGCTCATATACAGCGCCGAACAGCATGGAGCCCGCGAAAGCGAGCCCGACGATCTTGGGATAGTCGCTCAGGAGCCAGTGTTGATCGATCCGATGGCGATAGATGATGACCTCCAGGGCGGCCGCGACGGTCGCGACCACGAGCGCCATGATCAGGGAACGGACCATCAGCTCAACGACCAGCGGCCAGCGTCTCACCCAGGCGCTGCTGCGGGAGGTGAAATAGAGGTGGACGGCCCAGCCGGCGAGCGTGATGCACGCGCCGTGCAGGCTGGATCGCAGGTAGTTGGCGATGCTTGTCTCGTCGACGGGGTCGACGACGTAGCGGAACAGGGCGCCGAACAATGCTCCGAGCACAGCCACGACGATGGTGGAAACCCAGACCCGTCGCATGGTTCCTCCGCGCCTCTCACGTTGCATCGCAAAACTTGCGCGCGACAAATCGTCCCCGGCAATTTGCGCATTCGTGACATTGCTTCCGGTCATCAGGTCCGGCTGCTATCGTCCGCCATCTCACAAGAAAAAATGACCTGAGGAAACCGCCGATAGCAGCCGACACGCTCTGCCCAGAGGGGGGAAGCTCATGAAGCGCCGCGCGAAGCCGTTTGTTTGGACCCGTTTCATCCCGCCGCATCTCGTTCGAAAGGTTGCGCTTTCCTTGGCTCTCCTCGGCCTCGCCACAGTTCCTTCGCTGGCGCAAAAGAAATACGACACCGGAGTCACCGATACCGAGATCAAGATCGGCAACATCATGCCCTATTCGGGGCCGGCTTCGGCCTACGGCATCATCGGCAAGACGATGAGCGCCTATTTCCGCATGATCAACGACAATGGCGGGGTCAATGGCCGCAAGATCAACTTCATCTCCTATGACGACGCCTATAGCCCGCCCAAGACGGTGGAGCAGGCGCGCAAACTGGTCGAGAGCGACGAGGTGTTCCTGATCTTCGCCTCGCTCGGCACCGCGAGCAACGCGGCGATCCAGAAATACATGAACAACATGAAGGTGCCGCAGCTGTTTGTTGCTACAGGGGCTTCGCGCTGGGGCGATCCCGAGCATTTCCCCTGGACCATCGGCTGGCAGCCGAACTACCGCGCCGAGGCGCGGGTCTACGCCACCTATATCCTGCAGCATTATCCCGACGCAAAGCTCGGCGTGCTCTACCAGAATGACGATTTCGGCAAGGACTATGTGCTGGGGCTGAAGGACGTGCTGCGCGACAGATACAACAAGATGGTCGTGAGCGAGATTTCCTACGAGGTCGCGATGCCGACCGTGGATTCCCTGGTGGTGGCGATCAAGAGCGCCAATCCCGACATTTTCATCAATATCGGCACCCCGAAGTTTGCCGCCCAAGCGATCAAGAAGGTCGCCGAGCTCGGCTGGCACCCGATCCACATGATGACCAACGTGTCGGCTTCCGTCGGCGCCGTGCTCAGGCCGGCAGGCCTGGAAAACTCGAAGGGCATCCTGAGCGCCGGCTACCAGATGGACGTCACCGATCCGCAGTGGGACAGCTATCCCGGCATGCAGAAGTTCCGCGCCTTCATGGCGAAATATTATCCCGAAGCCGACAAGTCCGAGAGTGGGCCACTGACCGCGTTCAACATCTCGACCGCCTTGGTCGAGGTATTGAAACGCTGCGGCGACAATCTCACGCGGGAGAACGTGATGAAGATCGTCGCCAACATGGATTTCGAGATCAACACCTACATCCCCGGCATCCACATCAAGACCTCGCCGACCGATTTCTATCCGATCGAGCAGGTGCAGATGATGCGCTTCACAGGCGAGAAATGGGAGCTGTTCGGCCCCATCATCGACGGCCACGCGGAGTAGGGCGCTCTTTACGGCTCTGGTGGTCCCACCTACATGATATATGCAGTGCATTATGAGGGGCGGGACCAAACATGAAATCTGTCGTCATCACGGGCGCGTCGACCGGCATCGGCTGGGCCACGGCCAAATTGCTGCTGGCCAAGGGTTTTCGCGTGTTCGGCAGCGTGCGCAAACAGGCCGACGCGGAGCGCCTGGTCGGCGAGTTCGGCGCCAATTTCAAGCCGCTGTTGTTCGACGTTACCGATGAAGCCGCGGTGCTGGCCGCTGCCCGCGAGGTGCACGCCGCGCTGAACGGCGAGACGCTCGCCGGTCTCGTCAACAATGCCGGCATCGCGGTGCCGGGGCCCGTGCTGGAGCTGTCGGCCGACGAATTCCGCCGCCAGATGGACGTCAATGTGATCGGGCCGATCATCTCGACGCAGGCCTTCGGGCCGCTGCTCGGCATCGATCCATCGCTGAAGGGACCGAAGGGCCGGATCGTGATGATCTCCTCGGTCGCCGGCAAGAACGGCAACCCGCTGACGCCGGCCTACGCCGCCTCCAAGCACGCGATCGAGGGGCTGTCGGAGAGTCTTCGCCGCGAGCTGATGCTGTTCGGCATCGACGTGATCATCGTGGCGCCCGGCCCGGTGAAGACGCCGATCTGGGCCAAGGGCCAGGCCGACGTCGACATGTCCAAATACCGGAACTCGCCCTATCTGCCGGCGCTGCAGAAGGTCGCGGCCTACATGCAGCACCTCGATTCGATCGGCTTGCCGCCGGAGAAGATTGCCGAAGTCGTCTATGATGCACTGACCCTGCCGAAGCCCAAGGTGCGCTACCAGATTGCACCCGATCCGATGCGGCACCTGATGACGGCCGTGCTGCCCAAGCGCATGGTCGACAAGATCATTGCCAAGCGCATCGGCCTGCTGCCGCCGGCATGATGGCCATGAAATACCTGATTGTCGTCGCCGCGATGGTTTTTGTCGCGCCGCTGGCCCGCGCCGGCGACCAGGGCGATCCCGCCCAGAACTGCGACGGCAGCACGCCCGAGGTCGTCAATTGCCTCTCCGCGAAGACCGCGCAATGGGACAAGCGCATGACGATTGCCTATCAGAAGGCACTGAAGGATGCCGGCTCTCAGCAGCACGATCAGTTGCGCACCGCGCAGCGGCTATGGATTCAGTATCGTGACGCAAACTGCCTGTATTACGACATGGGCGAGGGCACCATCGCCCGCATCGACGCCGCCGAGTGCATGCGCAGCATGACCGAAGCCCGCGCCCGCGAGCTGGAGAACGTCGGACACCCTTGACGTCACGTCCTTGCCGCATTCCCGCTGCACCGGAGGGGCCATGACCACCCTGGGCAAGAACCAGTCGGAACTGACCGAAATCGCAAACGAGGCGCTGCGCAGCCAGCCCGGCTGCGAGACCGCGCGCGTCGTCGCGCTCGCGCCATTGCCGCGTGGGCGCGGCGGCCGCAACTGGGAAATTCCCAACGTGGTGCTCGGCGACAGCCTGATCAGCGACGTCGACCGCGCCGTCATCACGGTGCATCACCGGCTGGGACGCCAATTCCATCTTGTCGGAGATTAGCTCGCTTCGACGGTTCGCGGCGTTTGGCGCGACGCCATCGCGACCATTCGCAGGACGAACACCGCCATGAGCGGGATCAGGAACAGCGCGTAGGGCGGCATCTCGGGGACGCGCCTGCCAAACGACACCGTGAACTGCAGCAGCAGGTAATAGCCGCCGACAAGATGCAGCGCGCGCCAGGCACGCGGGCCGAGTGCGGCGGCGGTCGCGTCGAACGAGGTCGCGGTCATCGCGATGATGAAGGCATAGCCGATGCCGCCGAAGATGTAGGACGCGAGGCTGGTCGCCGCTGCAAAGCCGAGCGGGTCCATGTTGGCGAAGGCGACGATCGCGGCGGCGTGCAGCGCATGCGAGGCGGCAAAGGTCACACCGAGATAGCGGCGGTTGCGGCGCTGCCAGCGGGTGAAGGCGTTGGGCCAGAGCCGGGCGAGCGCGGCCGCCGAGAAGGCGAGGCAGAAGAACAAGAGCGAGGTCCGCGCGGTGAAGCGGATCACCATGCGCACGCCTTCGACCTCGAACTGCCGCAGGCCGGCGATCCCAACGCAGAGCGCAGCCAGGATCAGCGTCAGCAGGATGAACAGCCGCCAGCCTTCGAACCAGGTTTGCCGCATCGCCTTCCTCCGTGGTTATGTAATCATTGATTACATAGCGGTGCGCTCGGGCGGTCAACGGTGTAATCGATGCTTACATTCACGATCGGGTGATGCTAGAGCATGATCCGGAAAAGTGTGTAGCGGTTTTCCCTCGCGACAAACGCGGAACGCGTTTGCGCGGAGATCATGCTCAAACAAAAAGATAGAGCGGGATGACGATTCGAAGAAAAGTCATCACGCTCTAGACACTTCATATGCCGACAAAACCAGGGCGGCAGGCAGCCGAGCCGAAGCCCTATCATCATGGCGATCTCCGCCGCGTCCTGATCGACGCCGCGCTGAAGCTCGCAGAAGAGGGTGGGCCGGAAGCGGTCAGCGTGCGCGAGGCGGCGCGGCGCGCCGGCGTCTCGGCGGGCGCGCCGTTCCGGCATTTTGTGAGCCGCGACGCGCTGATGACGGCGGTCGCCGAAGAAGCGCAGCGGCGGTTTCGGGCCGAGATCGAGGCCGCCCTGGCCGACGCGCCGGCGGACGATCCGCTGAAACGCTTCCGCAGTTTTGGGCTCGCCTATTTGCGCTGGGCTTTGAAGAACCCAGCGCATTTCGAGATCATCTCGAGCGGCCGGCACTTCGACCACGACGGCGCCGCCGCACTGTCCCGCGACAATGCCGAGCTGATCGCCCTGACCGAGCGCCTGCTCACGGATGCCTTCGAGAAGGGCCAGCTCAAGCCGGCCGACCCCAAGCAGGTGCAGATCGCCGGCCGCGCGCTGGTCTACGGTTTTGCGCGGATGAACGTGGACGGCCATTTTCCGCGCTGGGGCGTGGCGAAGGGCGAGGCCGGTCGGATGGCTGAGGCGGTCATCGATCTATTCATCGAAGGGATCGCCAGGCGCTGATAGCGGCGGGCGGCGAGGCCTGCACCTAATCCTGCTCCGTCCCTTCGACGAAGGCTGCAAGGCCCCCGAGTATGCCCATGAGCCGGTCCTGGCCGATCGAACGGGCGTAGCGCTGCTCCAGTTCGGCCATCACCTCAAGGCTGTCGAGCATCAGCTTCCTGCCGGTTCGGGTGAGTTGCAGGACGCGGACGCGCGCATCTTGCGGGTCGCCCTGTACGCGGATGTAGCCGGCAGCCTCGAGTTCAGTCGCAAGCCGGCCCATCGCCTGCTTGGTAATCCCCGCCCGATCCGCCGCGACAGTTACGGTGCTGCCGGCCAGGTCGATGTTGGACAACAGCGTCGTATGGGTGGAACGCAGGTCGGCGTAGCCGCGCGCATGCAGGCCTTCCACGACGTGCCGGTTGACGATACGCGAGGCGCACAGCAGCAGCTGCCGCATGTTCCTGCGGCGTCCCTCCTCGATGGCGCCCAATTTGATCGCGCCGTCCTTTCGCAAGCCTTGCTTCATTTCGTAACCTTGGGTTACCTTTTATGGGAACTCCAGGTTACCAACTCGCATTGGAGGCGCGCAATGACCAGCCGTCAAACCTTCACCGATCCGGGCGCCGGCGAATGGCTGAGGATCGACTTTCTGCCGGGCGTCGAACTCATGCCGCTGGCTCAGCCGGTGCCGGAGGGGTCCATTCACCGCGCGCGCCTTGCCGCCGGCACGGTCATCCCTCTCCACACCCACCCGGCCGACGAATTCGTGCTCGTGCTGTCGGGAACGGTCGAAACCGGCGGCAGGCGTTGCGAAGCCGGCACGTTCTGGACGACGCCGGCCGGCACCCGCCAGGGTCCGCACGTCGCCGTCACGGAAGTCGAGCTGCTCACCATGCGGCTTGGGGCGATGGGACCGTTCGGTGAAGGTGCATGACAGCGGCGCCTGGCATCAGGTCCTTGCGGTCGCAGTCAGGCTCGGCTTGCCGGCATTTGGCCATCGCGCCGAACGGTAGCATTAAGCGAAGGTCTGAGTGCCGCCTTCATTGCTTGTTCATGACGGTTCCATTACATTTTTATGACGCGCTGCAGGCTCGGCTGCGGCGTGTGCCTCCTGGCCGGCGCCAGATCGAGGCCTAGGGCAGGGCCGGGACAAAGTTGAGCGTCGTCCTCAATGGCGCCCGCGCCGAATCCAGGTCCGTCCAACGCGGCCGTTCTCTCCGGCCTCGCCTCGATCGGCATTTTCCGTCTCCTTGCTGTTGCGGCACCTCAATCCGCCGCGCTGGCGCTGATGTTCCAGACCGAGACCGATTTCGGCTCGCGTCTCTGCTTCCTACTCGCCTGGGGCATCCTGAATTTCATCTGGATCGCGCTGCTGCGCCGGCCCGCGCTCTCGGGCGCGCTGTCGCTGACGCTGGTCGTGGTGCTGGTGCTGCTGTCGCGCTTCAAGCACGACGTGGCGCAGATGACCGTGAACTTCGTCGACCTGATGGTAATCGACCGCGACACGGTGGCGTTCCTGTTCACCATCTTTCCTGATCTGCGCTGGTCGGTGATCGCGGCGGGCCTCGTCACCATTACCCTGATGTATGCGCTGTGGTGGCTGGATCCCTTTCGTATCCGACGTCTGCCGGCGCTCGCCTGCGCGCTCTCCTGCCTCGCCGCGCTCACCTTCTATTCGCTGGCCTATCCCGATGAAGCCTGGCGCGGCTATTACGACGACGGCTATCTCTCGAAATTCGCGCGCTCCGGCGTCACAGCCGCCTACGACCTCTTTCAATACGGCGTGCTCGAAGCCGACGCCTCGGCGACGTCGCGGCTCAACGTGCCGCTGGTCGATTCCTGCCATCCCGCTGGCCGCCGTCCCAACATCATCATGATCCATGATGAATCGAGTTTCGATATTCGCGCCGCCAATGGCGTGAAGGTGCCGGCGGGCTATGGCAGCCATTTCAAATCCTTCGACGGCAAGGAGCGCAGCTTCCTGGCCGAGGGCAACGGGGGCCCGAGCTGGTACACCGAATATAATGTGCTCGCGGGATTATCCTCGCGCTCGTTCGGCCGCTTCTCCTATTTCGTCACGCGCCTTGCGTCGGGCCGTGTCGAGCGCGGCCTGCCGCTCGCACTGCGCCGCTGCGGCTACGAGGCGCTCTCGCTCTATCCCGCCTTCGGCGCCTTCATGGGCGCGCGCGACTTCCAGACCACGACCGGCATCGAGCATTTCTACGACGCGCATGATCTCGGCGCCAGGGATGTCGAGCCCGACGGCTTCTTCTATGACTCCGCGCTCAAGCTGATGTCGGAGCAGGCGCCGGGCAAACCGCTCTTCATGTTCGTCTATCTCGCCGCCAATCATTTCCCCTGGCAGACCAAATTCCGCCCCGAGCTGACGCCGGGCTGGCGCGCGCCGGGCAATGAGCCGGTGATCGACGAATATCTGCGCCGGCAGGCGATGAGCGCAGCAGATTATTCCGCCTTCATCGCCTCCTTGAAAAAGAAGTTCGCCGGCGAGCCGTTCCTGATCGTGCGCTATGGCGATCACCAGCCGGAGTTCTCGCCGCATCTGCTCGATCCCAAGCTCGACGAAGCCGGCATCGGCAAGAAGCTCGAGAGCTACGACCCGCGCTATTTCGCGACGTATTACGCCATCGACGCCGTCAATTTCGAGCCGGTCAAATCGCCGGCCATCATGGACACGATCGACGCGCCCTATCTGCCGCTGGTGATCCAGGAGGCGGCCGGCATTCCGCTCGATCCGTCATTTGCCGAGCAGAAGCAAATTATGTTGCGCTGTGGCGGGATGTTCTACGCCTGCAAAGGCGGCGCGGAGGCGCGGCGCTTCAACCGGCTTTTGCTCGATGCCGGCCTGATTCACGGGCTGTGATCCTCATGGTGAGGAGTGCGAAGCGCGTCTCCGGACGATGCTTCGCATCGCCGGGAGAACCATGAGGCCCCAATCGTGGCCTCATCCTTCGAGACGCGGCTGCGCCGCTCCTCTGGATGAGGGATTACAGCCGGCCATAACCGGCGCTATGAGGGTTCCGGCCTGCACAGCCCATCTTGAGCGCCGCGTCGCAAACCTGCTAAAATACGGCAAGCCATTTTTTTTTCGGATTCTCCGCCATGGTGATGCGTCTCTTTGCGCCTCAGTTCCTCGTGGTATGGGCCTTTATCGCTTCGGCGCTTGCCGTGCATTTCCGCGGCAAGGTGCGGCTCGGCTTCTGGCGCCAGGTCTCCGACCATTCCACCATCATGGCGCCCTACAATGTCCTGATGTACATGTTCTCGGCGGTGCCGAACCGCCCGATCTTGCAGGTCGGCATGGTGCCCGAACTCACGGTGCTGCGCGACAACTGGCAGACCATCCGCGAGGAGGCGCAGCATCTGTTCGCGCAAGGCGCCATCAAGGCCGCCGACAAATACAACGACTGGGGTTTCAATTCCTTCTTCCGCACCGGGTGGAAGCGCTTTTATCTGAAATGGTACGGCGCGCCGCTACCGTCGGCACTCGCCAACTGCCCGAAGACGGTCGAGCTGTTGAACTCGATCCCCAACGTCAAGGGCGCGATGTTCGCGAACCTGCCGCCGGGCGGCAAGCTGGTGCAGCACCGCGATCCCTATGCCGGCTCGCTGCGCTATCACCTCGGTCTGGTCACGCCGAAGTCGCCGGGCGAATGCCGCATCTTCATCGACGGCAATGCCTATTCCTGGCGCGACGGCGAGGATCTCTTGTTCGACGAGACCTATCTGCACTACGCCGAAAACACCACCAGCGACGACCGTATCATCCTGTTCTGCGACGTCGAGCGCCCGCTCAAGACCGGCGCGATGACCGCGGTCAATCGCTGGGTCTCGACACACATCATCAACGAGAGCGCGACTCAGAACGAAGACGGCGAGCGCGTCGGCTGGATCAATCGCATCTTCGGTTACGTCTATCACGTGCGCCTCGTCGGCAAGCGCATGAAGGCCTGGAACAAGCGCGTCTACTACATCGTGAAGTATCTTCTGATCGGCGGCATTGTCGCCGCCTTCCTCGCGACCGCGTTCGCGTGATGAAGATCTGTAGGGAGGGTTAGACATGTAGGGTGGGCAAAGGCGCGTATGCGCCGTGTCCACCATCTCTCCCAACGTCCCGTCGTGAATGGTAGGCACGCTTCGCTTTGCCCACCCTACGTTCCTGCATTTCAACCACGGAGGATCCGGATGACATTAAGCGTCAAGCAGATGCTCGAAGCAGCCAACGCTGCGGTGCCAAAGATCACGCCGGCCCAGGCCCAAGAGTTGATCGGCAAGGGCAACACGCTGGTCGTGGACGTGCGCGATGCGCCCGAGGTCGAGAAGAGCGGCAAGGTTGCCGGCGCCGTGCATGTTTCCCGCGGTATGCTGGAATTCCGTGCCGATCCTGAATCGCCGTATCACGACAAGAACTTTTCCCGGGACAAGAACGTCATTCTTTACTGCGCTTCCGGCGGCCGGTCCGCGCTCGCGGCAAAAGTGCTCAAGGACATGGGCTACGACCACGTCTACAATGTCGGTGCGTTCAAGGATTGGGCCGAGAGCGGCGGAGCGGTCGACAAGCCGACGGGTTAGCGACGAAGAAATGCAGGTGGGCAAAGCGACTGCGTCCGCCGTAGCTCAACGAGCGAGGGCGGAAGCGTGCCCACCGTTTTCACGGCGACACTGGATGGTGGCACGGCGCAAATGCGCCTCTGCCCACCCCACGATCCCGCACCACCAACTCGCCTGCTTTTGCACGCGCATCTCCGGCGTTATTGCTTTTCTATGCCGGCTTTCTCGATCACCTTGGCCCATTTGTCGATATCCGACCTCAGGCGATCTGCAATCTCCTCGGGCGTGCTCGCCTTCGCTTCGATGCCGAGCTCGAGCAGCCGCTTCCTGACGTCGCCATCGGCCAATATCTCGCGCAAGGTGTCGTTCAGCGTCTTGATGATATCGGGCGGCGTGCCGGCTGGCGCGAACAGCGCGTTCCAGGACACGACATCGTAGCCGCTAACGCCGCTCTCGGTGACGGTCGCGATCTCCGGCGTCGCTTCCGAGCGATGTCCGCCGGAGGAGGCGAGCGCGCGCAGCTTGCCGTCGGCGAGGTTGCCCTTCATCGAGGAATAGGAGTCGATCATCAGCGCAACATCGCCCTGCAGCAGCGCCACCTGAATCTCAGGCGTGCCGCGATAGGGAATGATGGCGAAGTCGATGCCGGCCGCGGTCCTGAACAGTTCGGCCGAGAGGTTTTGCGTGCTGCCGACATTGATGGTGCCGACATTGAGCGTGCCGGGCTTGGCCTTGGCGGCCGCGATGAAATCCGGCAGCGTCTTGAACGGCGCGTTGGCGCCGGTCGCGAAGATGAAGTCGAAATAGCCGAGGCTCGAAACGGCTACGAGATCCCTGAGCGGATCGAACGGCAGCTTCTTGAACAGGGAGGCGCTGACCGCGGTGCCATTCGAGAGCAGCGCCAGCGTGTTGCCGTCCGGGGCTGAGGAGATCACGGTTCGCGCCGCGGCGATGCCGCCGGCGCCGGGCTGGTTCTCGACATAGAAACGCTGGCCGAGCTTGTCGCCGAGTTTTTCGGCGACGATGCGCGCGGTGATGTCGGCGACCCCGCCGGCGGCAAACGGCAGCACGATGCGCACCGATCGGTCCGGATATTTCGCTTGCGCCGCCGAGGCGACGAGCAGCGACAACGCGGCGAGCGAGACGGAAAGGAATTTGCCGGCGATCGATTTCATGAGCCTCTTCTAGTGCTTTTCAATGCGGTCCCAAAGCCAGCGCGCAACCGCGTCCGGCGATGAAGCTGCGTCATTACCGCTGGCGCGTAAATTGGCTGCGCGCATGTCAGATATGTCGACCTTGCCGAGCAGCGGCTTCAGCGCCGCCTGCAAGGCCTGATCGTGCGCGCGTTTGGGCGCCAGCAGCACGATCGCATCATAAGGCGGGATCGCGTGTTTGGGATCATCCAGCACGGTGAGATCGTACTTTGCGATCAGCCCGTCGCTGGTGTAGCCCGCGATCACGTCGACTTCGCCTGATGCCACCGCCGCATACATGAAGTCCGGCTGCATGGTGCGCTGGGTGCGGAAGGACAGGCCGTAGGCGCCCTTCAGCGCGGCCCATTCCGGGCGCGAGAAGAATTCGTAATCGCCCGCGATCGACATGGTTCCAGCGTGCGACGCGAGATCGGCGATGGAATGAATGCCGAGCGCGTCGGCGCGCTGTTTCGGCATCACCAGCGCATAGGCATTCTCGAAGCCGAGCTCGCCGAACAGGGTGATGTTCTGCTTCGCCAGTATCGCCTTGAGTTCGTCGAGCAATTGCTCGCGCGGCAGCATGTCGGTGCGGTGAAACTGATTGAGCCAGAGCGTGCCGGAATAGTCGATGTAGACGTCGACATCGTTGGCGGCGAGCGCGTCGAAGATCACGCTGGAGCCGAGGCCTTCTCTTGAACTTGCCGAAAATCCCGCCGCGCGCAGCCGCTCGGCGATCAGCGCGGAGAGCACATATTGCTCGGCAAAGGTCTTGGCTCCGACAATGTAGCTCGATGGCGGGCGCGCCAGCGTCGGCACCAGCGTCGCCAGAATCAGCGCAGCGATCCCAAGGGCGCCGAGCGCGGCGCGTACGCGGCTGCGGTTGCGCAGGCCGTTCTCGATCAGCGCCAGCAACTGGTCGACCGCGAGCGCCAGCACGGCGGCGGCGAGGCAGCCGAACAGCACGAACACCCAATTCTGGGTCTGCAGCCCGGCAAAAATGTAATTGCCGAGGCTGGTCTGGCCGATCGGCGTCGACAGCGTCGCCGTGCCGATCACCCAGACCGCGGAGGTGCGGATACCCGCCATGATCACCGGCAGCGCCAGCGGCAGCTCGACCGTGAACAGCGATTGGCTCGGCGTCATGCCGACGCCTTGCGCGGCTTCGAGCAGCGCGGGGTCAACGCCGTTCAGGCCGGTAATGGTATTGCGCAGCACCGGCAGCATGGAATAAAGCGCGAGCGCCAGCACGGCCGGCAGGAAGCCGAAGGCGGAAAAGCCGAATCCGAACCAGGCCATCGTCATCGACGTCAACGCCAGCAGCAGTGGATAGAACAGCGCGAGCAGCGCCAGCCCGGGAACGGTCTGCACAATGCTGGCAAGGGTGAGCAGCAGGTTGCGGAACAGCGGCCGGTTGCGCGCGGCGATCGCCAGCGGGAACGAGATCACGAGTCCCAGCGCCAGCGCGGTGACGCTGACCCGGACATGATTGCCGAGATAGTCGTTTAGATGCGTCAGCGCCTCGCCCCAGCGCGCATCGGAGAACAGGCTCATGCGGCGCCGTCCCGCGGCAGCAGCGCATTGAGTCGTTCCGCCTCGCGCCGCGGCGTGCGCAGCAGCTCGGCCACATAGGCGTCGTCGCTTTTCGACAGCTCTGCCGGCGTGCCCAGCGCCAGCAGCTTGCCTGCATGCATCACTGCGATGCGGTCGGCGAGCAGGAGCGCCTCGGCCATGTCGTGGGTGATCATGACCGTGGTCAGCGCGAGCTTGTCGTGCAGCGCGCGATAATCGTCGCGGAGGCCGTCGCGGGTCAGCGGATCGAGCGCGCCGAACGGCTCGTCCATCAGCACGATGCGCGGTTTCGCGGCGAGCGCGCGCGCCACGCCGACGCGCTGGCGCTGGCCGCCGGAAAGCTCATGCGGCAGCCGGTCGCGATGGGACTTGCCGAGCCGCACCAGCTCGAGCAGCTCATCGACCCGCGCCGAAATCTCCTCGGCCGGCCAGCCCAGCAGTTTCGGCGTGACGCCGATATTGCCGGCGACGCTGATATGGGGAAACAGTGCGCCGCTCTGGAAGACGTAGCCGATGCGGCGGCGCAGCAGCACCGGGTCGAGCGCGCGCACATCTTCCCCCTCCACCGTAATGCGGCCGCGATCCGCCTCGATCAGCCGGTTGGCGAGCCGGAGCAGCGTGGTCTTGCCCGAGCCGGAGCCGCCGACAATGGCAAGGAACTCGCCTTCGGCGACTTCAAGCGAAACATCATGCACCGCCACCACGCGTTCCGCGCCGCGGCCGGCAAAAATCTTGCCGACATCGGCATAGACGATCAGCGGGGTAGCGGTCATGCGATGCGGTCTCAACCCTTTTTCCCAAGACCTCGGTATCCCAAGATCTGGGTTTCCCAACGGTACAGTGATAGCCGATAAATTGGCGGCCGCGAGCCGGGCGCCGGATCTTTTATGCCGCGGCGCTATCCGCGAACCGAAGCAAAGAACCCCTCCGGCCCCTCCAGTTCCACCAGTTTCTTCCCGTCAATCAGCCAGAATCGGTTGCCCACTGTTCGCACGAAGTTGCGGTCATGTGAAACCAGCAGGCAGCTTGCCTGATGCTCCATCAATTCCTCCTCCAGGGCTTCCTGCCCTTCGATATCCAGATGGTTGGTCGGCTCATCGAGGAGATAGAAGTTTGGCTGGGCCAGCCGCAGCAACAGCATGCCGAGACGTGCCTTCTGTCCGCCGGAA
>DATMNV010000017.1:0-44533 GCA_035568535.1 Bradyrhizobium sp. | reverse complement strand
ATTGGCGATCTCCCGATTCCAGTCAGCCGCTCCTGTTCGTGCCCCGTGGTTCTGATACCCCGCCGGTTAGCATCAACAGTCCGCCTGCCACTATGGTTTGGCTGCCACAGAGCATAGGAAAAGAGCGCGGAACCGAAGCTCGCACCTGACCGTCTGCGAAGCCCCGCGTCGTGCCGGGCGGCCTCTTTTTTGCCTGATGTGAGCAAGATTGAACACTCACATTTTTCGAGCGGGCTCATACTTTGGGTCATGGCCTCAACATCCGACGCGGCTTTTTATGCCGGCGTAACCAGCGCGGGGACGTGGCGTAGGGATGAGTTCGATGGTCGAGCCAATAACCTCCAGCAAAGCTGGAGGTTTGATTGGGAACCGCCAAAGGCGGTTTTAAGGGATGTTTGGACGATTGATTGGATTTTGGGCTGCTGAAATCTTCAGCTCAAACTGCTCCAATTGCCGATCGGCTAGTTCTTGGTTTCTGATGTAGGCCCGGATCACTTCCTCGTCCCGGCCAACGGTCGTGACAAAGTACCCCCGTGCCCAGAATTTGTGGCCCAGAAAATTCCGCATCTTGCGTTCGACATTTTGCGCGATCCATATCGAACTCTTCCCTTTCAAACACGACGTGGTACTTGCACTCCCAGGTCGCGTGATTAAGCTGATTGAACTCTGCTTCCATCATGGTCTCCTTGAGGGTTCTTAGCGGTTCCCCAAGGAGACTTCATGACTTCATTCCCGCAGCTGTAAAACTTCCTGTTTTCGCCCCGCCATAGGCGGGGGCTTAGCAGTTTTGGTTAGTAGTGGCCGCCGTGGCTTTGGCATAGCGCCTGCATTTTTCTGGCGCATGCGATCGAGGCCTATCGCGCCCATTAGATAGCGCGGGACCGAAGCCCCGCGCTCTGTCAACCGGCTGAGCCGCCGGCGATGGCTCGCCAGCCGCTGCCGGTCAGCCGTTCACAGCTCTCAGGTTGCCACCTGAGCTGGGGCAGCGCGATCGACAGACGGGCAGAGTCGCAGGATGATGCCCCCAGGCGCTCGGAAGCCATCCGCCGCCTGGTCGAGCTCGGGCTGAAGGCGAAGGGGAAATGAGTATGCTACGCCAAACAAAAGCTATGGGAGGCGGTGCACGCCTTGGCCAGTGACGGCTGACCTTTGCTGGCGATTGTCTAGTTGGTCTTCAGGACGATCAAATCCCGAGCGAGCATCTCGAGGAATTCAAAGCGATAAAAGCGGCGCTTGTCACGACGCGGCTGTCGTCCGACCGAAGCTACATTGACCGGCAAATATCTATGGAGGATGCGAAAGCGCTGTCGGGGCGGATCGTCGATCTGTTCACAAACATCCTGGGCGGGTTCTAGTAGGCCCGCTGATCAAGGTGAAAAAATGATCGAACCCACCAATGATCATGTTGGTCGTGCCGTCGTCTACACCGGAAATCGCTACCCAGGCGGCAAGCTCAAGGAAGGCGTCATCACGTCTTTCCATGATCATTCGGTATTCGTTCGCTACGGCTCCGATAAAAACAGCAAGGCAACGTTACGCGCCGATCTGGATTGGGATGCGGCCGGCTTAGATTGAAGGCGCCCGCCGGGCGGGTCCATCCGCCGGCTGGTCGAGATCGGGCTGAAGGCGAAGAAATGACCGGTGATGATGATCCTGAGGCGAAGCGCAATCGTGCCGCGAACGCCGCTCGACTCGCAGCCGAAGCGCTGCCGCCTGAGATTGAGCCAATAACCTCCAGCAAAGCTGGAGGTTTGATTGGGAACCGCCAAAGGCGGTTTTAAGGGATGCTATGACGATTGATTGGATTTTGAGGCGACTGAGATCTTCAGCTCAAGCTGATTCAATTGCTGGTCGGCCAGTTCTTGGTTTCTGATGTAGGCTCGGATCACTTCCTCATCCCAACCAACCGTGGTGACAAAGTATCTGCGCGCCCAGAATTTATGGCCGAGAAATTTCGGCATCTTGCGGTCTTCTTGAGGGTTCTTGGCGGTTCCTCAAGGAGACTTCATGACTTCATTCCCGCAGCTGTAAAACTTCCTGTTTTCGCCCCGCCATAGGCGGGGGCTTAGCAGGTTTGGTTAGGGGCGCGCGAGATAAGCGTCGACTGCATGAGCTACAAAGATGGCGGCGCAAAACAGACCCAGGATTAGCGCGATCATACTTCAATCATTTTGACGCACCCGGTTACACACTACTGCTACGTGTAATAGGCTATCCTGGTTTCAGGCCGGCTTCTTCGGGGCCGGAAAATGGTTTCGTTCGGACAGCCGATCAAAATCTGCCATAGCCAAGCAGCGGGCGCGAGCCGTGCGGCGGCAGCGATCGGCCCGCATCAAATGAGCCCGCGGTCGAACCCTCATCAGCGACTCTCTCAGGCCCGGCAATCGACCATCTCCGGGCTGGAAAATGGGCAACTCGCAGCGCATATTTGCGGGAATGCGAAAGGTCCATGTTGGAATGCCAATGATCGAAGTTACCGCACCCGACGGCAGCAAGTCACTTTGGGCGGCGGCGGTGGCGCGGGGCGCGGCGATCGAGGCGGTAAAGAAGATGATCCCGCCCAATCATGTCGCCACTCTCTCAAATCGACGGCTGCCGATCGGTCCCCAAACAGAGGGCATACGCCGAGGCGAGGTGCGGAAAGTCGAACCAGACCCCCAACCAACCCAAACGCCCTAGGGACTCCAACCAACTCGCTAAATCGATCGACTAACGGCCGCCATGCCCGCGCGGCCCGAACCCGCACCAGCGGCGCTGCTAGAGTCGGCAAAGGGCTTCGGTCCCGCGCTCCATCAAAGTGATCATACACGTGGGTTTATGTGTGGGTAGAAAGTGAAAAAGTGCAGAAATATAAGGCGTTTTCTCATATTTTAGCGGAAATCTTCTCCGCTATTTCGGGGTCACCCCGAAGGTCCGCGCAAACCGCTCGCTGTAATGCGGCCAGACCTCGGGGTTGATGATGCGCGGCGGCCTGCTGCCGTCGAGCGCGCCGAGGATTTGCTCGGCGGCGATGCGGCCCATGTTCTCGCGCGCCTCCCGCGTGACACCAGCGGTGTGCGGGCTCGCCAGCACATTGTCGAACTGCAGGAGCGGATGCTCCGGCGGCGGCGGCTCCCTGGACCAGACGTCGAGGCCGGCGCCGGCGATCTTCTTCGTTCGGAGCGCTTCAAGAAGCGCATCCTCATCGTGAATAAAGCCGCGCGCGGTGGTGATGAAATAGGCATGCGGCTGCATCAGGAAAAACTGCTTCGCGCCAATCATGCCGCGGCTTTCCTTGGTCAGCGGGCAGTTGATCGAAACGTAGTCCGAGCGGCGCAAGAGCTCGTCGAGCTCGACCTTCTGCGCTCCCCGCTCGGCGATTTCGGATTTCGAAAGATAAGGATCATACGCCAGCACGTTCATGCCGAGCAGGCCTCTGCACAGCTCGGCGATGCGGCGACCGACATTGCCGATGCCGACAATGCCGATCGTCCTGCCCTGCGCTTCGGTGCCGATCAACGCATTGCGGTTGACGTCGCGGTCGCGACGCAGCGCACGATCGGCCTCGATGATGCGCTTCGACAGCGTGAGCAGCATGCCGAGCGCATGCTCGGCCACCGAATGTGCATTGCCGCCGGACTGGTTGACGACCAGCACGCCCGCCCTGGTGCAGGCCTCGACATCGACGGGATCGAAGCCCGCGCCGTTAGAGGAGACGATCAGGAGATTCGGCGTGCGGCGCAGGAATTCGTCATGCACATGGAAGTGCGGCGCGAGCTCGTCGCGCGCGGCGCCAATCTGATAGGCATGCGCCGCGGAAAGGATCGGCGCGAATTCGCCTTCCGGGCTTTCGTTCTCGAGCCGGTCGAGCCGCACATCAGACCGGGCTTTGAGGATATCGACGTAGATCTGGTGGGCGAGATATTTGACGTAGAACACGCGCTTGTTGTTGACGGTCATCGATCGGCTTTCAGTTTCCTAGAATCCGTAGAGCTTGGCGGGATTGCTGACGAGGATGCGCTCCCGTGTGGCCGGATCCGGCGTCCATTGCTGGAACAGTTCGAAGAGATGCCCGGCATCGGGCATTTCGCCCTCGACGTGCGGATGCGGCCAGTCGCCGCCCCAGACCAACGTTTCCGGATTGGCCTTGACCAGCGCCTCGTGAAACGGCCGCGGGTCGGGATAATCGGGCGCCTCAAGGCTCAGCCGATGCGCGCCGGAAAGTTTGGACCAGCACCAGCCCTCGCCCACGGCCCGCAGCAGACTCTGAAATCCCGGCGTGCCCGTGCCGGCGCGCGCATCGCTGCGGCCCATGTGATCGATCACGACCGGAAGCTCGATCCCTTTCAGAACCGGAATGGTATCCGGCAAATCCTTCACATCGATCCAGAGCTGCAGATGCCAGCCGAATTCCCTCATGACTGGCGCGAGGGTTTCGGCCGCCGAGAGCGGCACGCCGCCGCGATAATGCAACTGGCCGCCGCGGAAGAAATGATTGAAGCGCAGTCCTCGGACGCCGAGCCTGTTCCATTCGCGCAAGGTTTGCGACGTCACGTTTTCATCGGCGACCGCGACACCGCGCAGCCGGTCCGGTCGCCGCTGCAGCGCATCCAGCATCGCCGAATTGTCGCGGCCATGCGCACTGCCCTGCACCAGCACGCCGCGCGCAAAGCCGATCGCATCGAGCATGCCGAGATACTTTGCGAGCGGCGCGTCCGGCGGGGTGTAGCTGCGGTCGTCGGCATAGGGAAACTGCTTCGCCGGACCGAACACATGCGCATGCGTATCGCAGGCGTTCGGCGGTGGCGGCACCTTGGGTCGCGTCACGTCGCGCGGCGGCAGGCAGGGCGGAGCCGAAGCCATCAGTCCGCCTTGATCCCGGCCGCCTGGATGATCGGCCCCCATTTGTCGTAATCGTCGTGGATTTTCCTGTCGAATGCCTGCGGCGTGCTGCCGATCGGCTCGGCGCCGAGCTTGGCAAGGCGCTCCTTGACCGCATCGGTGTTCAAGGCCGCGACGAAATCATGCGACAGCTTCTCGACGACGTCGCGCGGCATGCCACCCGGCCCGAGCAGGCCCCACCACACTTCGGTGTCATAGCCGGGCACGGTTTCACCCATGCTCGGCACATCGGGCAGCAACGCAGCCCGCTTGCCGGTGGTGACCGCCAGCGCCCGCACCGTGCCGGCCTGAAGCTGGCCGACCGACTCTGGCCCGTTGTTGAATGACAGCGGAATCTGTCCGCCGAGCAGATCGTTGATCGCCGGCGCGCCGCCTTTGTAGGGAATGGCGTTGAGGTCGACTTTGGCAAGGCTCTTCAGGAGCTCGACCGCGAGATGGGTCGAGGTCCCCGTCCCCGCATGCGCGATGGACAGGCTGCCCGGCTTCGCCTTCTCCGCTGCGATCACGTCGGCGAGATTCTTGAACGGGGAATCCTTGCGCACCAGCAGGATATTCGGCGACGACGCCAGCAGCGAGATCGGCGTGAAATCCTTGAAGGTGTCGTAGGGGATTTTCGGATAAAGGAACGGATTGGTGGCGTGCCCGCTCGCGACCATGATGAGCGTGTAGCCATCGGACGGCGATTGCACCAGCGCCTGCGAGGCGACCACCCCGCCGGCGCCGGGCCGGTTTTCGACCACCACGGTCTGCCGCCATTGCCGGGAGACTACGTCGCCGAGCGTGCGCGTCAGGATGTCGACGCCGCCACCGGCCGCATAAGGCACATAAATGTGCACGGCCTTGATCGGGAATGTCGACTGGGCGGGTGCCTTGCCGCCGATCGCCAGCATCGCCGCTGCAACGACAGCGATCCAGACCCGCCTGCTCATCATTTCCTCCCGAGCTTTTTTGCCCTTATCGCATGAGCGCCGATGCCTTCGCATCGCCACGCAGCGCAGACCACTTAACCTCCGGGACATGTTGACAATCCCGCCGGTCGCGTCAAGTTGCGGCACGCACGGCCGACATCAACCGTGGTCGCATGATATCGCATGATAGAGGGAGAACGGGATGGCAGTTGCGGAGCAGAAGACTTCGCCCCAGGCTTCCCAGGAACAGGGACAAACCTGGCACGGCATCATACAGCAGACGCTGAAGCGCAACGAAATCCGGCTCGTGCCCTACGTTCCCGATCGCGTGCTGACCACGCTGATCAAGAGCCTGCACGCCGATCCCTATTTCACCACCTTCCCCACCGCACGCGAGGAGGAGGCGGTCGGCATCATCTCCGGCGCCTGGATGGGCGGCATGAAGGGCGCAGTGCTGATGCAGACTTCCGGCTTTGCGACACTCGCCAACGTACTGGCCTCGCTCGCCGTGCCCTACCAGATCCCGCTGATCATGTTCGTGTCCGAGCGCGGCACGCTCGGCGAGTTTAATTACGGCCAGTCGCTGGTCTGCCGCACCATGCGGCCTGTGCTGGATTCGCTTGCCGTGGAGCACCACACCGCGACGCGCCTCGACGAGTTCGAGTTCATTGTCGACCGCTCGATCAAGCAGGCCATCACCACCCAGGCGCCGGTGGCGCTGATCCTCTCGCCGCTTCTGACCGGCGGCAAGGTCTTTGACAAGTGAGCGCCGCCATGAACGCACAAGCCAAACCGCCTGCCCGCAACACCAAGGTGATGAACCGCTTCGACCTGACTTCACGTCTCGTCGCAAAACTCGAGAACGAAGAGGCCGTGATCGGCGGCATCGGCAACACCAATTTCGACCTGTGGGCCGCCGGCCACCGCCCGCAGAATTTCTACATGCTCGGCAGCATGGGGCTCGCCTTCCCGATCGCGCTCGGCGTGGCGCTGGCGCAGCCGAAGCGGCGCGTCTTTGCACTCGAAGGCGACGGTTCGCTTCTGATGCAGCTCGGCTCGCTCTCGACCATTGCGATGCTCGCGCCGAAAAACCTCACCATGGTGGTGATGGACAACGGCATCTACCAGATTACCGGCGCCCAGCCGACGCCGGCCGCGGCCATGACTGACATCGTCGCGATCGCGATCGCGAGCGGGATTGCGAGCAGCGCCTGGGCCGCCGACGAAGAGGATTTCGAGCGGCTGGTCGAGCAGTCGATGAGCGCGTCGGGCCCAACCCTGATCGGCGTCCGGATCGACGACAAGCCGGGCACCGGAACCACGCGGCGCGATCCCGTGCAGATCAGGGAGCGGTTCATGCACGGCATGGGCGTCCGGCAGCTGCTCTAGAGCATGATCCGGAAAAGTGTGTAGCGGTTTTCCGAAAAGATCATGCTCAAACAAAAAGATAGAGCGGGATGACGATTCGAAGAAAAGTCATCACGCTCTAGGGACGCCACCGGGCTTGCCATTAACCACACGCTCATCTCAAAGTCGCGAGACTGCCGCGGATTGACAAATCGTGCTAGGCGGTAGGAATGAATGCAATTCTGAGGCTATTTGCCTGGTTTCTGGCCGCTGCAGTCACCTTTGCGACCCTAGGCCCGGCCAAGTTGCGACCGCATTCCGATTTCGGCCAGAACGGCGAGCATGCATTCGCCTTCGTCCTTGTCGGGATCGCGTTCGGAATGGCCTATCGGCGCAATCGCCCCCTCACCGCCGCCGTCACCATCGTGCTGATCGGCGTGCTGGAAATCCTGCAGCTCTGGGTGCCAGGACGGCACGCTCGGCTGGAGGATTTTGTGGTCGATGCGCTGGCTGCCAGCGCCGGCCTGCTGCTTGCCACCGGCATCGAATGGATTCGTGCGCGGCGCTCGAGCCCCGGCACCACCTGACAGTTAATCAGACCGGAAGCAATAATTCCCGGCCGCCTGGAACTTCATCCAGCGGCGGATCGAGCGTCTCCTCGAATTCGATGATGTTGTCGATCTCGGTCCCCATCGCGATGTTGGTGACACGCTCGAGGATGAACTCGACCACCACAGGCACGCTGTACTCCTTGATCCATTCGCGCGCAGTGGCAAACGCCGCCTGCGCGTGATGCGGATCGGTAACCCGGATCGCCTTGCAGCCGAGCCCTTCGGCTACTGCGACATGATCGACGCCGTAGACGCCAAGCTCCGGTGCGTTGATGTTCGAAAACGACAGCTGCACCTGGTAGTCCATGTCGAAGCCGCGCTGGGCCTGGCGGATCAGGCCCAGATAGGAATTGTTCACGACCACATGGATGTACGGCAGCTTGAACTGCGCGCCGACCGCAAGCTCCTCGATCAGGAACTGGAAATCGTAGTCGCCCGACAGCGCCACGATCTCGCGCGCTGGATCAGCCGCGCGCACGCCGAGCGCCGCCGGCAGCGTCCAGCCGAGCGGGCCCGCCTGCCCGGCATTGATCCAGTTGCGGGGATGATAGACGCGGAGGAATTGCGCGCCGGCGATCTGCGACAGCCCGATCACGGTAACGTAGCAGGTGTCGCGGCCGAACGCCTTGTTCATTTCGTGATAGACCCGTTGCGGCTTGATCGGAATGTCGTCGAAATGGCTCTTGCGCAGCATGGTGCGCTTGCGGTCCTGGCACGCCGCCGGCCACGCCTGCCGCGACTTGAGTTTTCCGGATCGTTTCCACTCCCTGGCGACCGTCACGAACAATTCGAGCGCCGCCCTGGCATCGGAGACGATGCCGAGATCGGGATTGAAGACGCGGCCGATCTGGGTCGGCTCGATATCGACATGCACGAACTTGCGGCCCTTCGTATAAGTCTCGATCGAGCCGGTGTGGCGGTTGGCCCAGCGGTTACCGATGCCAAGCACGAAATCAGATTCAAGCAGCGTCGCGTTGCCGTAGCGGTGGTTGGTCTGCAGGCCGACCATGCCAGCCATCAGCGGGTGATCGTCCGAGATCGCGCCCCACCCCATCAGCGTCGGCACAACGGGAACGTTCACCGTCTGTGCAAACTCGACCAGCGGCGCACAGGCATCGGCATTGATGACGCCACCGCCCGCGACGATCAGCGGCTGCTCGGCAGCGTTGAGCATTTCCAGCGCCTTCTCGATCTGCTTGCGCGTCGCGGTGGGCTTGTAGACCGGCAGCGGCGAATAGACCTCGTCGTCGAATTCGATCTCGGCGAGTTGCACATCCAGCGGCAGATCGATCAGCACCGGCCCGGGACGCCCCGAACGCATGACATGGAAGGCCTGGCTGAACACGCGCGGCACCAGCGCCGGCTCGCGCACGGTGACCGCCCATTTGGTCACGGGCTTTGCGATCGCCTCGATATCGACCGCTTGAAAATCTTCCTTGAAGAGCCGCGCCCGCGGCGCCTGGCCGGTGATGCAGAGGATGGGGATCGAATCCGCGATCGCCGAATAAAGCCCCGTGATCATGTCGGTGCCGGCCGGCCCCGACGTGCCGATGCAGACGCCGATGTTTCCCGCCTTGGCGCGAGTGTAGCCCTCGGCCATGTGGGAGGCGCCCTCGACATGGCGCGCGAGGATATGCCGGATCGAGCCGCGCACTTTCAGCGCGGAGTAGAGCGGGTTTATGGCAGCCCCGGGAACGCCGAAGGCGCAAGTCACCCCTTCCTTTTCGAGAATACGTACCGCGGCATCGATTGCCCGCATCTTCGCCATGTCGCGCCTCGCTCAAGCTTGTTGGCCTGGACGCGATCTTCGCGGCAGCAAAGGGTGATCTCAATGCAACAGATTTTATTTCCCGCGGAGTGGAAAGGAGTGTGAAAGGTATCCAAATTCAATCGCTTGGAATCATCGTCGCGTGGAAACGCATCATTGTGTTTCTCATTCTGCGGGCTTTCGCGAGGTTCGCTTTCTCGGAGGTGACTCCGCGGTCGTCTTGATGCGAATGCGCATGGACCCACCTTTTGGCTGATCGATTTCGAAGGAATTCGTCCTTCGCACAAGGTCGCTCAGCTTGCGGAAGCCATAGGTCCTGGGATCGAAATCGGATGCCAGGTTGGCAAGCTGTCTCCCGACTTCCCCAAGCGCCACCCAGCCGTCTTCGCTTTCCATCTGGGTGATGACCTTCTGGATGATCGGGGTCGCTGCGTCCAGGACTTGAAGGGGCTTCGATCCCGCGGCGGCATCCCGATTGTTCGCCGTGCCGGCAAGCAAGTTCTCGGTATACACGAACCTTCGACAGGCCTGCCGGAAGCTTTCCGGCGTCTTCTGTTCGCCGAACCCGAACACATCGACCCCGTGCTCCCGGATGCGGGCGGCAAGACGTGTAAAATCACTGTCGGAAGACACCAGACAGAATCCGTCGAACCGGCCACTGTGCAGCAGGTCCATCGCATCGATGACCAAGGTTATGTCGGAGGCGTTCTTTCCCGTCGTATAGGCGAACTGCTGCTGGGGTATGATGGCATGCTTCGACAGAATGTCGGCCCAGCCCTTGGATCGAGGATTGGAGAAGTCGCCGTAGATGCGACGAACGCTGGCCTCGCCGATCTTGGCGATCTCCTCGAACAGTCCATCCGCAATCTTTGCGGAAGCGTTGTCGGCGTCAATCAGAACTGCGAGACGGGGCGAGCGGAGTTCGGAAGCCATGACTTTCCCCAATAGAAGGCGACGGACGCACAAATTCCTGATGACCGCGACTGTACTGGCCAGCTGTCGAATCGGGAGACACGGCCCTCGACGCGGCGGCATGGACAGGCGATGGATGATATTCCGACGTCAGGGCTCTCGCCGCCAGACCTAAATTCTTTCAGAGGGGTCGCGATCAGGCGGTTGGACCGGTGACGCGGTCAAAGAGCAAGCTAGGCTCGCTTGGGCGTTTCTGACGCAGGCCGCTGGTCCATAGCGACGATGAGCAGCAGTGCTGACCCATTCAACCGTCTTGCGGAAGCGCCAGAGAAGTCTCAAAATTCGCGCGAGTGATCTATGGCTCAGTGCATTGGAATTCTCAGGGTTGGGAGTGCCCCGATTTTGGAGGACGACATGGCCACATCCACGCGATCGCATAGGCTGCTTGTTTCCGCGGGAGCCGCTGCATTGGCAGGCACCGCATTGGCGACGCTGCTGGCAAGCAACATCGTCACCCCCGCAGATGCCGACTCTGTCGCAGCGGATAAATCGCTGCCCGGCGCAAATATTCCGATCTGCCACACAGCGGCTACGACCGGCCAGCCCAACATGATGCTTCGTCTGGCGCAGACCGAGGTGCCGCGCGCCGAGATGAGCGCAGCCAACTCCGCGCCGGCGTTCGCGGACATCGAGCCGCCGCTGTGGGCCGGCCTCGGCTCCGTCACCTACAAGATCACAACCGCAAACGAACGCGCACAGGCTTATTTCGATCAGGGCTTGCGTCTGGCCTACGCGTTCAATCATGGCGAGGCGCAGCGCGCGTTCCGCAAGGCCGAGAGGCTCGATCCAGACTGCGCCATGTGCTTCTGGGGCGAGGCGCTGGTGCTCGGTCCCAACATCAATCTTCCGATGCAGGAGGACGCGGTCGCGCCAGCCTATGCTGCCGCGCAGAAGGCGAAAGCGCTTGCCGGCAAGGCAACCCCGCGCGAGCAGGCCCTCATCGTCGCGCTTGCGGCGCGTTATGGCAGCGATCCGAAAGCCGCCCGTGCGCCGTTCGACGCAGCCTATGCGGCCGAAATGGCGAAAGTCGCATCACAATTTCCCGACGACGATGAGATCGCCACGTTCTATGCTGAGTCGGTAATGGATCTCAGCCCCTGGGATTACTGGAAGCCGGGCGGCCACGAGCCCAACCCGCAGAGCGCGCCGATCGTGCCGACATTGGAGCGCGTGCTGGCCCGCAGTCCGAACCATCCCGGTGCAATCCACTTCTACATCCACGCCGTCGAGGCGTCGGACCGGCCCAAGCGAGCCGAACCCTATGCCGACCGGCTGCGCGGTGCGATCCCCGGTGCCGGTCATCTCGTGCATATGCCGAGCCATATCTACTATCGGGTTGGCCGCTATCTGGACGCCCTGAAAGACAACAAGACCGCGGTTACGGTCGATGAGAAATACCTGGCCGACACCAACGCGCCGATGGGCGTCTACCGGATGGGCTATTATCCGCACAACGTGCATTTCGTGATGGCGTCGGCGCAGATGGCCGGCGACGGCCAGACCGTGATCGCCGCCGCGGAGAAGCTGGGTAAGCTCATCCCCGACGAGGCCGCCCGCGGCATCGCGATGGTTCAGCCCGTCAAGGCAGCGCCGTATTTCGCTCATGCGCAGTTCAGCACGCCCGAGACCATCCTGGCCCTGCCCGACCCCGGCGACGCGATCCCTTATGTCAAGGGGATGTGGCTGTATGCGCGGGGCGTGGCGCTAGCGTCACGCCGCGACCTGGCAGGCGCGACGGCGGCGGCCGATGCCATCGAGGCCCTGGATCGCAATTCGGATTTCAAGCTGCTGAACGAATCAAAGGTTCCGGCCCAGGAAGTGCTTCGCATCGCGCGCGCAGTCATCCTGGCGCGAGTGGCCCAGGCCAAGGGCGACAAACGCACCGCGATCGCACAGTTCGAGCAGGCGGCTGCACTGCAGGACGCGCTGCCCTACACCGAACCGCCCTATTGGTACTATCCGATCCGGCAGTCTCTGGCCGCGGCTCTGCTGCAGGCTGGCCGCTATGCCGACGCGAAGCAGCAGTTTGAGCTGGCGCTCCGCCGGGCGCCGTCCAACGGCTGGTCGTATTACGGATTGGCGGAACTGCATAAGGCGCGCGGCGACACCAAGGCGGCGCGCAAGGCCGAGGCTGACCTTGCCAGAACCTGGATCGGCGACCGCAAACTTCTGCAGATTTCGAATCTCTAACGCGCGCCGGCTGAGGATATCGACGTAAGACAGATTCGATTCGCGCGCTTATGCCTTGCTT
This sequence comes from Bradyrhizobium sp., assembly GCA_035568535.1. GTDB lineage: Bacteria > Pseudomonadota > Alphaproteobacteria > Rhizobiales > Xanthobacteraceae > Bradyrhizobium. Next base: position 31,795 of record DATMNV010000017.1, on the reverse strand, counting down.
GCCGCCGGCATCACACCTTTGATCGCCGTCGTGAGCTCGGCTGCCACCTCGCTCACTGCCCGGCCGATCTCCGGCACCCGTTCCGCCGTCACGCGGCTGGTCATCCCCGAGACGGAGATCGCGGCCAACGGCTCGCTGCAATCGTTGAAGACGACGGCCGCGACGCAGCGCAGGCCGATACGCGCTTCCTCGTCATCGACGGCGAACCCCTGCCGGCGGATCGTCTCGAGTTCACGGAACAGGTCGCTGGCGCGCACGATCGACTTCTCGGTCAGGCGCGGCATGCCCTGGCGGCGGATGATGGCGTTCACGTCCTCATCCGCATAGGTCGCGAGCACCGCCTTGCCGACGCCGGAGGCCACCATCGCCACGCGGCCGCCGACCTTAGTCAGCGAGCGCATGATCTCGCGGCTCTCGATCCGGGTCAGCACGATGATGGATTCGTCATCGACGACGGCGAGGTTCGCGGTCTCGCGCGTGATGTCGCGCAGCTTGCGCAGATAAGGCGTCGCCTGCGCCACGAAGTTGCGGCGCCGGGTGAAGGTGGCGCCGACCGCAAAGCTCTGCGCGCCGACATGCCATTTCGACTCCGTGCGGTCGAATTGCACGAAGCGGCGCTTTTCCAGCGTGGTCAGCAGGCGATGGGCGGTTGAAGTGGAAAGCCCCGTGCGGACCGCAAGGTCGCTGAGGCGATAGCCCTCATCGTCTTCGGCGAGCGTCTCGATGATCTGCAGCGCGCGGTCGACCGACTGCACGCCGCCGTCGCGGGCTTCGCCGTCGTGCTCGATGGCCTTGCGCCGGATCACCGCTCGCTCCATTGCGACCTACATTCGTTCGTCAGCAAACTGCTGGCGCGTGGTTGGCTCCCTCTCCCCGTTCTTCACGGGGAGAGAGTTGGAGTGAGGGGCTGCCTCCGCAAAAAACGGTGAGAGATCAATTCGCGGAGAGCGCCCCTCACCCGGCGCTTCGCGCCGACCTCTCCCCGCAAGAGCGGGGCGAGGTAACTATCGTCAGAGCAGGCCCGCGCCGCGCGCCCACTTGTACTTGGCCGCCAGCACCTCGACCGGAAGCTCGGTCGAATAGGCATAGGCCGGGATGCCGTTCTGGTAGAGATATTCGGCGGCTTCCTCGACCTCGACGTCGCCGGCAAGCGAGGCGACGATCGGCTTCACAAAGCCCTTGGCCTCCATCTCCTTCTTCACCTCGACCATGTTGCGCGCAAACACCATCGGAGGCGTGACGATGGTGTGCCAGTAGCCGAGGATCAGCGAATGGATGCGCTCGTCCGACAGGCCGAGCTTGACCGTGTTGACATAGGTGATCGGCGGCTCGCCGCCGGTGATGTCGACGGGGTTGCCGGCCGCGCCGAACGGCGGGATGAATTTTCGGAAGGCGGCATCGAGATCCGGCGGCATCGCCATCAGCGACAAGCCATTGTCGACCACGGAGTCCGACAACAGCACGCCGGAGCCGCCGGCACCGGTGATGATCAGCACGTTCTCGCCCTTCGGCGTCGGCAGCACCGGCACCCCGCGGGCGAACTCCAGCAATTGTCGCAGTGAGCGGGCGCGGATTACGCCGGATTGCTTGAACACGTCCTCATAGATCTTGTCGTTGCCGGCGAGCGCGCCGGTATGCGACGACGCCGCCTTGGCGCCGGCGGACGTACGGCCCGCCTTTAGCACCACGACCGGCTTCTTCTTCGAGACGCGCTTGGCAGCCTCGGCAAAGGCGCGGCCGTCTTTCAAGTCTTCGCAATGCTGCGCGATCAAATTGGTGTTGGGGTCCTGCTCGAAGAAGGCGAGCAGATCGTCCTCATCGATGTCCGACTTGTTGCCGAGGCCGACGATGGCGGAGACGCCCATCTTGGCCGAGCGTGAGAAGCCGATGATCGCCATGCCGATGCCGCCCGATTGCGACGACAGCGCCGCATGGCCCTTGACATCATAGGCGGTGCAGAAGGTCGCGCAGAGATTGGCGGGCGTATAATAGAAGCCGTAGATGTTCGGCCCCATCAGGCGGACGTCGTATTTCCTGCCGACCTCGACGATCTCGGCCTGCAATTCGGGATGGCCGGCCTCCGCAAAGCCCGACGGGATCAGCACCGCGCCCGGGATTTTCTTCTCGCCGCATTCGGTGAGCGCGGCGGCCACGAATTTCGCGGGGATCGCGAACACCGCGACGTCGATCACGCCGGGCACGTCCTTGACGCTCTTGTAGGCCTTGTAGCCGAGGATGTCGGCCGCCTTCGGGTGGATCGGGTAGATCTCGCCCTTGTAGCCGCCGTTGATCAGGTTCTTCATCACGGAGTTGCCGATCTTGCCGTCCTCGGCGGAGGCGCCGATCACGGCGACCGCCTTCGGCTGCATGATGCGGTTCATGGCGGCCACGATCTCTTCGGTCGGCCGCGGCTTCGGCCGCGGCTTGTAGTCGAAGTCGACGACAATGCGGACGTCGGCGGCGATCGCGTCCTTCTTGGTGGCAAAAACCGGGTTGAGGTCGAGCTCGACGATTTCGGGGAAATCGCTGACAAGCTGCGATACCTTGACGATCACATCTGCGAGAGCGTCGCGATCGACGGGGTCGCCACCGCGCACGCCCTTCAACATTTCGTGTGCCTGGATGCTGTCGAGCATCGACAGCGCATCCGCCTTGGTCGCTGGCGCCAGGCGGAAGGTGACGTCCTTCAACACTTCGACCAGCACGCCGCCGAGGCCGAAGGCGACCAGCTTGCCGAACGAGCCGTCGGTGATGGAGCCGACGATGACCTCGGTGCCGCCGGCCAGCATCTGCTGCACCTGGATGCCCTCGATCTTGGCGTCGGCCTTATATTTCTTGGCGTTGGCGAGAATGGTGTCGTAGGCCTTTTCGGCGTCGGCCGCGGTTTTCAAGCCGACCACGACGCCGCCGGCTTCGGTCTTGTGCAAAATATCTGGGGAAACGATCTTCATCACCACCGGGAAGCCCATGCCGGTCGCGATCTTGCCGGCCTCAGTGGCCGATTTGGCGACGCCCTCTTTGGGGACGGGGATGCCATAGGCATCGCACACCAATTTGCCTTCCGGCGCCGTCAGGCTGGTGCGCTTGTCGGCCTTGACCGCATCTAGTACCCGGCGGACAGCCTCGTTAGCGCTCGGCGTTGAATCGACGATCTTGCGGGCCGCATCTGTGGAATTCGACATAGGCTTCCTCCTGGGCTAATTTTATGGCATTTGGTATGCCAGAGACGAAATTGTCAAGCGAGCTTGGCCGCCGAAACGCTGAAAATGCTGGCTGCTTGACATTCTGGCATCTGGCATGCCAAAAATCAACGCACGCATTTTGAGGTAAAAGACGACTCCCCAGAAGGAGATCGTTGTGTCGATCCGGAAACCAACCAAGGTATCTCTACCCATGGCCGAGGCCGATATTGCAATTGTCAGGATTGCCCCGGAGACCAGCTTCAAGAACAAGGCCTATGAGGCCTTGAAAGAGGCGATCCTCAAGATGGACATCTACGCGACGCCCGAGCCGGTGATGCTCGACGAGCGCGCACTGTCCGAACGTCTCGGCGTCAGCCGCACGCCGATCCGCGAAGCGATCGCGATGCTGGAGCAAGACGGCTTTGTGAAGACCGTGCCACGCCGCGGCATCATCGTGGTGCGCCGGACCAAGGCGGAAATCGTCGACATGATCCGTGCCTGGGCGGCGCTCGAGAGCATGGCGGCGCGGCTGATCACGACCATCGCGCGCAAGAAGGACATTTCGGCGCTGCGCGACTTCTTCAAGGACTTCAATCTCAGAGATCGCCTGCCCCAGGATCACGTCGACGAATATTCGAAGGCCAACATCGCCTTCCACCAGGCGCTGATCTCGCTGTCGGAATCGCCGGTGCTGGTCGACATGACCAACGATATCCTGTTGCACGTGCGCGGCTATCGCCAGCTCACCATCGGGCGGACCGAGCGCATTGCAGCCTCATTGCCCGAACATCTCGCCATCATCGAGGCGCTGGAAGAGCGCAACACCGAGCTCGCCGAGAAGCGCGCCAGGGATCACACGCTTGGCCTCGCCGCCTTTGTCGAGGCGCATGGCCAGGAACTGGTTTAGGACCAACTGGTTTAGCACTTTCACAAACAGAGACGATCAACTCGTCCTCAAGAAGAGATCAGGGAGAAGAAGCCCATGCTGAATACCGCTGCCAAGACCGAAGCATCGGGCGCCGAGCAGGAATTGACCGACGGCTTCCACCTCATCATCGACGCGCTGAAGCTCAATGGCCTGAACACGATTTACGGCGTGCCGGGCATTCCGATCACTGATTTCGGCCGCATGGCACAGGCGGCCGGCATCCGGGTGCTTTCCTTCCGCCACGAGCAGAATGCGGGCTATGCCGCGTCGATCGCTGGCTTTCTCACCAAGAAGCCGGGCGTGTGCCTGACGGTGTCGGCGCCAGGCTTCCTCAACGGGTTGAATGCGCTCGCGCATGCCACGACCAACTGCTTCCCGATGATCCTGATTTCGGGCTCCTCCGAGCGCGAGATCGTCGACCTGCAGCAGGGCGACTATGAAGAGATGGATCAGCTTGCGATCGCAAAGCCGCTCTGCAAGGCGGCGTTCCGCGTGCTGCACGCCCAGGACATCGGCATTGGACTGGCGCGCGCCATCCGCGCCGCGGTGTCGGGCCGTCCGGGCGGCGTCTATCTCGACCTTCCCGCCAAGCTGTTCGGGCAGGTGATGAATGCTGATGCCGGCGCGAAGTCGCTGGTGAAGGTGATCGACGCGGCGCCGGCGCAGATCCCCGCCCCCGCCTCGATCAAGCGCGCGCTCGATGTGCTCAAGGGCGCAAAGCGTCCGCTGATCATCCTCGGCAAGGGCGCGGCCTACGCGCAGGCCGACGACGCCATCAAGAATTTCGTGGAAAAGAGCGGCGCGCCGTTCCTGCCCATGAGCATGGCCAAGGGCCTCCTGCCCGACCTGCATCCGCAATGCGCCGGCGCGGCGCGTTCCACCGTGCTCAAGGATGCCGATGTGGTGATGCTGATCGGCGCGCGCCTCAACTGGCTGCTCTCGCATGGCAAGGGCAAGACCTGGGGCGATCAACCCAAGAAATTCATCCAGGTCGACATCGAGCCCAAGGAAATGGACTCCAACGTCGAGATCGTCGCACCCGTGGTCGGCGACATCGGCTCCTGCGTCAACGCACTGGTAGAGGCCATGAGCAGTAGCTGGACCGCCCCGCCCGCGGACTGGCTCAATGCGGTGAAGACCAAGCGCGACGACAACGTCGCCAAGATGGCGCCGCGGCTGATGAACAACAACTCGCCGATGGATTACCACGGCGCGCTCGGCGTGCTCCGCACCATCATCAAGGAGCGGCCCGACGCGATTCTCGTCAACGAAGGCGCCAACACGCTTGATCTGGCGCGCGGCGTCATCGACATGCATCAGCCGCGCAAGCGGCTCGATGTCGGCACCTGGGGCGTGATGGGCATCGGCATGGGCTATGCGATCGCGGCAGCCGTGGAGACCGGCAAGCCGGTGCTCGCGGTCGAAGGCGACAGCGCGTTCGGTTTCTCCGGCATGGAGGTCGAAACCATCTGCCGCTACAGACTGCCGGTCTGCGTCGTCATCTTCAACAACGACGGCATCTATCGCGGCACCGATGTCAATTCGGCAGGCGCCGATCCCGCGACCACCGTGTTCGTCAAGGGCTCGCGCTACGACAGGATGATGGAAGCCTTCGGCGGCGTCGGCATCAACGCGACCTCGCCGGATGAACTGAAGCGCGCGGTCAACGCGGCGATGGATTCCGGCAAGCCGACGCTGATCAACGCGGTGATCGATCCGGCGGCGGGCTCCGAGAGCGGCCGCATCGGCAACCTCAATCCGCAGAGCGTTTTGAAGAAGAAGTAAGTCAACCCGGTCGAGCCGCGGCGGGCTCGACCTCATCCCTTTCCGCGCCAAGCGCGGCAACAGATACGAGACGGAGTTTTAGCAATGACCAAGGCGCTGACGGGCGTTCGCATCCTCGATTTCACCCACGTCCAGTCCGGACCGACCTGCACGCAATTGCTGGCCTGGTTCGGCGCCGACGTGATCAAGGTCGAGCGCCCCGGCGTCGGCGACATCACCCGCGGTCAGCTGCAGGACATCCCGAACGTGGACAGCCTGTATTTCACCATGCTGAACCACAACAAGCGCTCGATCACGCTCGACACCAAGAACCCGAAGGGCAAGGAAGTCCTGACAGCGCTGATCAAGAGCTGCGACGTGCTGGTCGAAAATTTCGGACCCGGCGTGCTCGACCGCATGGGCTTCCCCTGGGAGAAGATCCAGAGCATCAATCCCAAGATGATCGTCGCTTCGATCAAGGGCTTTGGTCCCGGGCCGTATGAAGACTGCAAGGTCTACGAGAACGTCGCGCAATGCACCGGCGGTTCGGCTTCCACCACCGGCTTCCGCGACGGCTTGCCGCTGGTGACCGGCGCGCAGATCGGCGACAGCGGCACCGGGCTGCATCTTGGGCTCGGCATCGTCGCGGCACTCTACCAGCGCACCATGACCGGGCGAGGTCAGCGGGTCAACGTGGCGATGCAGGATGGCGTGCTCAATCTCGCGCGCGTAAAGCTGCGCGACCAGCAGCGTCTCGCCCACGGTCCGCTCAAGGAGTACAGCCAGTTTGGCGAGGGCGTGCCGTTCGGCGACGCCGTGCCGCGCGCCGGCAATGATTCCGGCGGCGGCCAGCCCGGCCGCATCCTCAAGTGCAAGGGCTGGGAGACCGATCCCAATGCCTACATCTATTTCATCACCCAGGCGCCGGTCTGGGAGAAGATCTGCGACGTGATCGGCGAGCCCGGCTGGAAGACGCATCCCGATTACGCCAAGCCGCCTGCCCGGCTGTCGCGCCTCAATGAGATATTCGCGCGCATCGAGCAGTGGACCATGACCAAGACCAAGTTCGAGGCCATGGACATCCTCAACAAGGACGACATCCCCTGCGGCCCGATCCTGTCGATGAAGGAGTTGATCGAGGATCAGTCGTTGCGCGCCACCGGCACTGTGGTCGAAGTGGACCACCCCACCCGCGGCAAATATTTTTCGGTCGGCAACCCGATCAAGCTGTCGGACAGCCCGAGCGACGTGCAGCGTTCGCCGCTGCTCGGCGAGCACACCGACGAAATCCTGCGCACGGTGCTCGGCTTCAGCGATTACCAGATCGCGGAAATCCACGACTCCGGCGCACTCGATCCGCCGCGCAAGCAGGCGGCGGAGTAGTCGCAGCCGGTAAGGAATCTTCTAAAGGGCCGCCCCTCCCGGGCGGCCTTTCTGGTTTGGGACGACAATTTGCAGTGGGAATCGTCCCATGCTGCATTGCACTAGCTAAAATGCTGCTATGCAAACAAAGCCATTGTTCTGGCATCTGGTATACATTAAATCGGTCTGGAAACGACGGGATGGCTACCGCCACCCGGCAACCAGAGAGCTACCATGCCCAAGACTGCTACCGTCGCCCTTTCGCCCCGCGCCACCCTGTTCGGCCGCTTCCTCGCCGCCATCGACCAGCTGCTGATGGCGAACGCCCGGATTGCAGTCCGCAACGGCGACCTTCCGTACTTCGGCCTCTGATCCGCCGGAATGCGCTTTCCGTGATCGTCTGCGGACGAGAGCACTGCGCCTGAGACGTCACTGAGTTCGAGAACCGAGTTCAAGAAATGGCTCCGAATTTTTTCGGAGCCATTTTTTTGCGCGCGCGATTCAAATTGTCGCAGACAAAAGTCGGTGCGTCATTTGCGCCCACTGCGACGGTGTGCCGCTTGAGCGTTGGCATACCGGATACAAAAATGGCGCACAGCGCTCGTCACAAGAATCATCAGAAGCGCGCGCTCTTGGGAGATTCGTTGGGAGGTTCAATGACGGATATGGTTCAGGCGACGGCTCCCGCTGCCGCACGCGTCAGCGATACCTATCGCTGGACCCAACTGGCGATCGGCGTCGCAGCGATGGTGATGATCGCCAACTATCAATATGGCTGGACGTTCTTCGTCCCCGACATCCAGAAGACCTTCGGCTGGGACCGCGCCTCGATTCAGTGGGCGTTCACGCTGTTCGTGCTGTTCGAGACCTGGCTGGTGCCGGTCGAAGGCTGGTTCGTCGACAAATATGGTCCGCGTCTCGTCGTTCTCGTCGGCGGCATTCTTTGCGCGATCGGATGGGCGATCAATGCCAAGGCGACATCGCTCAACGGCTTTTACCTCGGCATGATCATTGCCGGCATCGGCGCGGGCGCCGTCTACGGCACCTGCGTCGGCAACGCGCTGAAATGGTTTCCGGACAAGCGCGGACTGGCGGCCGGCATCACCGCGGCCGGATTTGGCGCGGGCTCCGCGCTCACGGTGGCGCCGATCCAGGCGATGATCAAGGATTCCGGCTTCCAGACGACGTTTCTCTACTTCGGTCTCGGGCAGGGCATCATCATCATAATCCTCTCCTTCTTCCTGTTCGCGCCGAAGCCCGGACAGGTCCCTGCTGTCGTCCAGAACAACAACCTGTTTCAGAGCCGGCGGAATTATCAGCCGACCGAAGTGCTGCGCCAGCCGATCTTCTGGCTGATGTACTTCATGTTCGTGATCGTCGGCGCCGGCGGATTGATGGTGACGGCCAACCTGAAGCCGATCGCGGTCGACTGGAAGGTCGACAGCATCCCGGTGACGCTGGTCGGCATGACCATGACGGCGGTGACGTTCGCGGCCACCATCGACCGCATCCTCAACGGCCTCACGCGACCGTTCTTTGGCTGGATCTCCGACATGATCGGCCGCGAGAACACGATGTTCATCGCCTTCGGCATCGAAGGCATCGGCATCTGGGCGCTGTACATGCTCGGCCATGACCCGGTCTGGTTCGTGATCCTGTCGGGCCTGGTGTTCTTTGCCTGGGGCGAGATCTACTCGCTGTTCCCTTCGACCTGCACCGACACCTTCGGTGCGAAATTCGCGACCACCAATGCCGGCCTGCTCTACACCGCGAAGGGCACGGCTGCGCTGCTGGTTCCGATCGCGAACTACATGCAACAGTCGTCAGGCAATTGGGACAACGTGTTCATCATCGCGGCCGGCGCCAACATTCTGGCATCGCTGCTTGCGGTCGTCGCGCTAAAGCCCTGGCGCAGGGCGGTGGTGGCCGAAGCAGCCGCCTAGCCGCACCAAACTTCACTTCACCTGAAGCGGAGCGCTCGGTCCCTTCGGTCGGGCGCTCTCTTTTTTTGAATTTTCGCGGTTCGCCGGGGTTCACTGAAAGTCGCATTCGATCGGCGACGGGAACCCGACCGTAGGTGCGCCGCCTCATTCGAAAAGCGTAATTGGGATGTTGCGGCGCATCAAAAGAAGCGTCTTGCAAGTTGGAATATAATATACCAAGCTTCCGCGACGACGCTAGCGGCCTTACGTCACAAGTTTGCGACACTGGGTCACACAACCTTCAATAAAGCGCCGCTTGGGAGGATCTCCATGGTTTCCAGTACGAACGAGGCTGCGCCAGCCGAAATGCCATCCAGCGGCTTCCGCTGGATGCAGCTTGTGATGGGCATCGTCTGCATGGCGATGATCGCGAACCTGCAATATGGCTGGACGCTGTTCGTCGATCCGATCGATGCAAAATACCACTGGGGACGCGCGGCGATCCAGCTCGCCTTCACGCTCTTCGTGGTGACCGAGACCTGGCTCGTGCCGGTCGAAGCCTGGTTCGTCGATAGATATGGCCCGCGCATTGTTGTCGCATTTGGCGGCGTCATGATCGCGATCGCCTGGGTGCTCAACTCCCGTGCCGACTCGTTGGTGATGCTCTATGCCGGCGCGATTTTCGGTGGCATCGGGGCCGGCTCGGTCTATGGCACCTGCGTGGGCAATGCGCTGAAGTGGTTTCCCGATCGCCGCGGCCTCGCTGCGGGCGCGACCGCCGCCGGCTTTGGCGCGGGCGCAGCGATCACGGTGGTGCCGATCGCGAACATGATCGCCTCGACCGGCTATCAGAGCGCGTTCTTGACCTTCGGTATCGGGCAGGGGCTGATCGTGTTCATCCTTGCCTTTTTCCTGCGTTCGCCGAGCGTGGCGATGCCGGCCAAGAAGAAGAAGCTCAACCTGCCCCAAACCAGGATCGACTTTACCCCGCCGCAGGTTCTGCGCGCGCCGATCTTCTGGATCATGTATCTGGTGTTCGTGATGGTCGCCTCCGGCGGCCTGATGGCCGCGGCGCAGATCGCGCCGATTGCCCACGATTTCAAGATCGCCGACGAACCGGTCAGCATGTTCGGCTTCCAGATGGCGGCGTTGACGTTCGCGATTTCACTCGACCGCATCTTCGACGGCTTCGGCCGTCCGTTCTTCGGCTTCGTCTCCGACAATATCGGGCGCGAGAACACCATGTTCATCGCCTTCGGCACCGCGGCGGCGATGCTGCTGACGTTGTCGACCTATGGTCACATCCCGGTCGTGTTCGTGCTGGCGACCGCGGTCTATTTCGGGGTGTTCGGCGAGATCTACAGCCTGTTCCCGGCCACCAGCGGCGACACGTTCGGCGTGAAATATGCCACCACCAATAACGGCATGCTCTATACCGCGAAGGGCACGGCTTCGCTTTTGGTGCCGCTCGCAAGCCTGGTCTCTGCCAAATATGGCTGGCAGTCCGTGTTCGTGATCGCGGTTGCGCTCAACGCAACTGCGGCGCTGATGGCCATCTTCGTCATCAAGCCGCTGCGCCGCGCCTTCATCCTCGGCCATGAGAACGTCGCGACTGAGGCCAGCGCGCGCGATATCAGGGCCGCCTGATCAGGTAACACTTCCATCGAAAGGGGGCGCAGCGCAGGCTGCGCCCCCTTTTCTTTTGGGCAAGTGCCCCAGCGAGCTTTGGTTCCTTGCATGCCAGATGCAAGCCACACTCCGTTCCGTCGTCCCGACTCAAGCGACCGCGTCAGCAACGGCCAAAAATGTCAGTGTTACTGCCTCTTTATATCCGGTGATTGCTTCGACAACTCAGTTGACAATTGGCATAATGTATACCAATCTCGATCCATTAGATCGGCATCGGTTCACCCTCATGGAGGTTGCGATGAAAGTCGGAGACATCCTGCGCAAGAAGACATCGGCCCGCGTGGTCACGGTTCGGATGAATGAGACGGTGGGCGTCGCGGCTCAATTGATGCGCACCAGCAATATCAGCGCGCTCGTGGTGAAGGACGTGGTCCGCACCGAGGGCAATACTGCGGTCGGCATGTTCACCGAGCGCGACGTGGTGCGCGCGATTGCCGAACGCGGCGCGGCCGGCGTCGGCATGAAGGTCTCGCAGTTCGTCTCCGTGCAGCGGCTGGTCTCCTGCACCTCCGCGGACACGCTGGAACACGTTCGTCATCTCATGAAACTGCATCACATCCGGCATCTTCCCGTCATCGACAATTTCGCACTCGCCGGCGTCATCAGCATGCGCGACGTCTCGAGCGCCTTTGACGAGGCGGCAACCGGCGCGGCGCAAACCGCCGCCTGAAGCATCGCCTTCCCTGCCAGCCACAAACAACGGGCTTTGAGCTCGCGCTCGAAGCCCGCGCGCAAAACTCTTGCCCCGAGAGAGAGAGCGATGAAGATCTGCATCTACGGCGCCGGTGCGATCGGCGGATATCTCGGCGTGCAGCTGATGCGCGCCGGCGCGGACATCAGCCTCGTCGCCCGCGGGCCGCATTTGGCCGCGATGCGCGCCGATGGCCTGAAACTTCTGATCGGCGATGAAGCGCATGTGGTCCACCCACGCTGCACCGACAATCCGGCCGAGCTCGGCGTGCAGGATGTCGTCATCATCTGCCTGAAGGCGCATTCCATCCCCGCCGTGATCGATCAGATGCAGCCGCTGCTCGGGGAGCGCACCCGCATCGTCACCGCGGTCAACGGCATCCCCTACTGGTATTTCTACAGGCATGGCGGCGCCTATGAGGGCTCGACGCTGGAGAGCATCGACCCCGGCGGACGGCAATGGCGCGAGCTTGGACCCGAGCGCGCCATCGGCTGCATCGTCTATCCCGCCACCGAGATCGAGGCGCCCGGCGTCATCAGGCACGTCTATGGCAATCACTTGCCGCTCGGCGAGCCTTCGGGTGAAGTGAGCGACGACATCAGCCGGCTGTCGGCGCTGTTCACCGCGGCCGGCCTGAAGGCGCCGGTGCTCGATCGCGTCCGTGACGAAATCTGGCTCAAACTCTGGGGCAATGTCTGCCTCAATCCGATCAGCGCACTCACCCATGCGACGCTGGACGTGATCTGCTCCGATCCCGACACCCGCGCGCTGTCGAAGGCGATCATGCTGGAGACCCAGGCCATCGCCGAACGCTTCGGCGTCAAGTTCCGCGTCGACGTCGAGCGCCGCATCGAAGGCGCGCGCAAGGTCGGCGCGCACAAGACCTCGATGCTGCAGGACCTCGAGCGCGGCCGTCCCATGGAGATCGATCCGCTGGTGACGGTGGTGCAGGAAATGGGCCGCCTCACCGGCGCGCCGACCCCCGCCCTCGACATGGTGCTGGCGTTGATCGCCCAGCGCGGCAAGATCGCCGGGCTTTACGAGGGAAATGTCCGCCCGGCGGAAACAACAGCCCCCGCTTTTGCATAAGGACGCGGCCTGAACGCCTGTCGCGCCCGGTAGACTTTTGCCTGGCGTGACGCCATCCTGCCCCCAGAACATAAAGTCGCGGCTTAGCGGCCTGGGAAACAGAGGGCAGAATGATCAGAACGCGTTTCACCGAACTCGTCGGCGTCGACCACCCGATCGTGCAGGGCGGCATGCAATGGGTCGGCCGCGCCGAGCTTGTTGCGGCCGTGGCCAATGCCGGCGCGCTCGGCTTCATCACCGCGCTGACCCAGCCGACCCCGGAAGACCTCACCAGGGAAATCGCGCGCTGCCGCGGCATGACCGACAAGCCGTTCGGCGTGAATCTCACCATCCTGCCCTCGATCAAGCCGCCGCCTTATGCGGAATACCGCCAGGCCATCATCGAAAGCGGCGTCAAGGTCGTCGAGACCGCCGGCAACAAGCCGCAGGAGCATGTCACCGAATTCAGGAAGCACGGCATCAAGGTCGTGCACAAATGCACCAGCGTGCGCCACGCCCTGTCGGCGGAGCGCATGGGCGTCGACGCCATCTCGATCGACGGCTTTGAATGCGCCGGCCATCCCGGCGAGGACGACACGCCGGGCCTGATCCTGATCCCGACCGCCGCCGACAAGGTCAAGATCCCGATGATCGCCTCGGGCGGCTTCGGCGACGGCCGCGGCCTGGTCGCGGCACTGGCGCTCGGCGCCGAAGGCATCAACATGGGCACGCGCTTCATGGCGACCAAGGAAAGCCCGATCCACCAGCTCATCAAGGAAAAGATCGTCGCCAATGACGAGCGCGAGACCGAGCTGATCTTCCGCACCATGCGCAACACCTCGCGCGTCGCCAAGAACGCGGTCTCGACCAAGGTCGTCGCCATGGAGAAGGAAGGCGCCAAGTTCGAGGACATCCGCGAACTCGTCGCCGGCGCCCGCGGCAAGATGGTGTATGCCACCGGCGACGCCGACGAGGGCATCTGGTCGGCCGGCCAGGTGCAGGGCCTGATCCACGACATCCCCACCTGCGCCGAGCTCGTCTCGCGCATCATCCGCGATGCCGAGGCGATCATGCGCGATCGGTTCGAGGCGATGATGTCCGGCGGCCAGCGCCAGGCTGCGGAATAACCTTGCGGCGCGTCTCTATCCCCTCATCCTGAGGAGCCGCGCAGCGATGCGTCTCGAAGGATGAGGCCACAGTCGGGCCTCATGGTTCTCCCGGCGATGCGAAGCATCGTCCGGCGACGCGCCAACGGGTCCGCGCGAAGCGCGACCCGATGATAAACTCCGACGCGCTCCTCACCATGAGGGTTGCCAACAAGAGGAATGATCCCATGAAAGCCTATGTCTTCGGCGCCGGCGGCGCTGCCATTACCGACGTTCCAAAACCCGCGCCGAAGGGCACGCAGGTGCTGGTGAAGGTCCATGCCTGCGGCCTCAACCGCGCCGATCTCGGCATGACCAAGGGCCACGCCCATGGCGCGGCCGGCGGCGTCGGCACCGTGCTCGGCATGGAATGGGCCGGCGAAGTTGCCGAGCTCGGGCCTGAGGCCAAGGGCGTCAAGGTCGGCGACAAGATCATGGGCTCGGGGGGTGCTGCCTTTGCCGAATATACATTGGCCGATCACGGCCGGCTGTTCCGCTCGCCCTCGAACATGAATTTCGAGGAGGCGGCCACCCTGCCCGTCGCGCTCGCCACCATGCACAACGCCGTCGTCACCAACGGCGCGCTGCAGCCGGGCCAGAGCGTGATGATCCAGGGCGCGAGCTCCGGCGTCGGGTTGATGGCGATGCAAATTGCAAAACTCAAGGGCGCCAGGCTCGTGGTCGGCTCCTCGACGGATGCCTATCGCCGCGGTCGCCTGAAGGAATTCGGCGCCGACCTCGCGGTCGATTCCTCCGATCCCGGCTGGGTCGATCAGGTCCTGAAGGCGACCAATGGCGAAGGCGTCGACCTCATCGTCGACCAGGTGTCGGGCAAGGTCATGAGCCAAAATCTGGCCGCCACCAGGATCAAGGGCCGCATCGTCAATGTCGGCCGGCTGGGTGGCACCCGCGCCGAGTTCAATTTCGACCTGCATGCCGCGCGCCGCATCACCTATGTCGGCGTCACCTTCCGCACCCGCAGCATCGACGAAATCCGCGAGATTTTTGACGAAGTCCGCAAGGACATCTGGGGCGCCGTGGAATCGCGCAAGCTGCAACTGCCGATCGACAAGGTCTACAAGTTCGACGAGATCGGAAGAGCGTTCGAGCACATGGAAGCCAACAAGCACCTCGGCAAGATCGTCGTGACGCTGTAACACCACCGTGTCACGGACGCGGTGCAGCGTTCTTCACGGTGCGCCGCGGAGCCGGGACCCGCTTGTGCCAGACGATGGGCCCCGGATCGGCAGCGCATCATGCCGCAAAGAAGCGGCGCGGCGGAGCATCCGGGGCGCGAGAGACTCCTCGGCGTTGGCTATGCAGCCGGAATGAAGGTAATTCGGCCAGTCTCGCCGCGCTTACGATGCGGCTTTAGCGTGATTTCCACATCCTGGTCGAACGCTGTGAGCATCCGCAGCAACTTTTCCACCGAAACCAGCTTCAACTGGCCCCGCAGGAGTTTGGATAGGTCGGGCTGTTTCATTTCAACGAGCTTGGCCGTTGCGACTTGGGATAGTCCGCGTTCGGCGATCAGATGTTTCAACTGCACCACGAGCACAGCTTTGAGCTGATGTTCCTCGGCGTTAGGTAGGCCGAGATCAGCAAAGATATTGCCCGAGCCCTTGGTATGGGCAGGCAGCTTCTTCTTGGTGCTCATCATCGGTCTCCTTCTGTTGCTTTGTGGATCGCCTCGGCATCGCGGAGACGCTGCCGGATCAGGTCCACGTGTCTTTGCGGGGTAGCTATCCCCCTCGTCGATTTCTTTTGGAACGCGTGCAGGACGTATAGGACGCCCTCAAGCCGCGTTGTGTAGACGGCCCGATAGGTGTCGCCGTCGGAGTTGTCGCGAATCTCGAGAACCCCGGCAAAGCCCTTTAGAGGTTTAGCATTGCGTGGGTGCTCGCCGAGCTGCGCTTCAAAAAGGGACTGGCCGATTTCGCTCCGAACGGCCGCAGGAAAGGCCCTGAGGTCCTTTTGGCTCGAACCCACGAAAACAGCGGGTTTGATTGCGCGCAGTCGATCATTCACGGAATTATAGTAATATACCTATAATTTCCTGTCAAGGATTCCGACGCCACGCCCCATTATGCACGCAGCATATTGCCTGTTAGGAACTATTCTGGCAGCTCAGCGTCTTCCGGCATTTCAACCGTGACCGCTATCGCAGCAGCAATCGGGCCTGAGCGTCGATAGAATATCGATTGAATCGGCACCTCGTCATTGTTCGTAAATCGGAAGCCGCCCTTACAACCCAAAAGTAAGTCAGCCATAAAATATTCAAGGCGCCAACCATACTCGGCGTCGCTCATAATCTTTCTGCTATCATCAAGTGTTGGACTATAGCTCTTTGCCTTGCCGGCCAGAGCCTTGTGAAGATCCTCCGTCGGCACAACCCTGGCACCGAGGTAGTTATCCTTCTCTCTCAGCTTTGAATATTTTGTGAGCGGGAGGACAACCTTTGTAACCAACTGCGGCGGATTGTAGAAAAGGTAATGGATCGGAATCTTGTAGGCTTCCATATGGGCACGGATGGCTTCTATCTGATCGGACTCCTTGGTGAGCGACTGATATTGCTGGCCTTCGTGAACGAGAACTTGCGCTGAGACATCATCGAGGCCAGGTCGGTGTCACGGGCAGCGATACGCGCCATCCCCACTCGATAGTCATATTCCTCTAGATGATCCACATCCCCGGTTGTGGGAAATAGTCGCTTTGATTGGAGCAGCGCAACCTTGCGCCTGATCATCCGCCCGCCCCTGGTGAAAAAGACGAACACGCCTATGTCGGCCACTTCCCAGCTTCTGAAATGTCGCAGTCCACCCAGATAATGAGTGTCGATCCTAATTGCCCAATCTGACTTAAATTTCCGAGGCGCAGCGTAGTTTGTAAGATGCTCAATGAACGTCAGATCGAAGGTTGGTTCGGGGGTCGCTGGAGCATTCAGCATTTTTTCTGCCAGACGCCTGTTTGCATCGGCAAAAACGCTCCGAAACCAATCTACGATTTCCTTTGGAATAGCCATTGATTCCTCCCCCCGAAACATCTCGAGTATCAGCTTTTCCTACCGAGCACACGGCAAAGCTGCTATTGGCAAGTGCTTCAACTCGTCGAGATTCCAATGGCCCAACAGCTATTTGCGGGGACGCCCCTTTCAGTCCTTTTTGATAATACAAATCGCAATATTGAAGACACCATCAATAAGCTGACCGACGCACAGGTCTTGGCGGCCTCACTGGATGTTTTGACCCAGCAGATTGCCGAGGCCAATTTGATTCAGGTGCCGGTGCTCGACCTCACCCGAGTGGATCGGACCTTTGAAGATGCGACGGTCCCTGAGCATCGCGTGCCCAATCCAAATTGGACTGACATTCAGGTCGGGGTACCGGGCCGGGTTCATACCCTCCACGTTCCCTACACCGGACAGCAGCACATGTTTTGCTACATGCCTCCCGTCCCCCCGAGGCTGAAAGTGGTTGGCGAAACAACCGACACCGAGGTGATGGTCTATGCTGCCGGCGCGTGGTTCACCGCGGAATCCATCACGCAGAAATTTATGCAGGATATCGAGACCCTGGAGGATGCGTTAAGGCGCCTGCGGGAGAACTGTGACCGGTATAACACCGCCCTTCCGACCTTCATTCGTCCCCGGCTCGACAGACGCCACACAATCGCCGAGAGGACGCGCCAGACAACCGAGGGCATCAAATTTCCTCTTCGTCAGGTCGCCAACGCACCCCAGACCTACAGGCTTCCGGAAAAGCCCAAGCCTATTGCTCCTCAGCCCGTCCAGCGCGCGGCAGAGAAATCCTTTGTCCTGGGCGAGGATGATTACCAAAACATCCTGAAAATCTGCGCGAGCATGTCGCTTGTGATGGAGCGCAGCCCTTCGGTGTTTGTGAATGCCGGCGAAGAGGACATCCGAGTTCATTACCTCGTGCAGTTGAACGGCCAGTACCAAGGGCAAGCCACGGGCGAGACCTTCAATCACATTGGAAAGACAGACATCCTCATACGGCATGAGAACAAGAACGTCTTTGTGGCCGAGTGTAAGTTTTGGGGAGGCTATAAAGCCCTGATTGAAACGGCTGACCAACTGTTGGGATATACTACTTGGAGGGACACCCGAACCGCCCTCATCATCTTCAACCGCAACCTCGACTTCACGAATGTTATTTCAGAGGCTCAGCGTGCGATGAAAGATCATCAGCACTACAAATCGGGGCCGACGAAGGAGAGCGAGACGAGGTTCAGGTACATTTTCAGCCATCCCGATGATAAGCAGCGGGACATCATCGTGACCCTCATGCTGTTTAACATGCCGAAGCCGAAATGACGTTCATTCTTCTGACTGGTGCTGGGTTTTCCTATAACTGGGGTGGCCCCCTCGCCTGCGCATTTCGTCCAATTTCCACAACCACATCAATGGGACGCTACCCGCGCCCAGATCGCCCTGCGACAAAATTTCCGATTTGCAGAAATTTTCCTTGACGCCACCCCCAAATCACATCTACATCTTCGCCATCCCGTCCCACCAAGAGGGGCGTTGGCCATCGTCACGAACGAGGGGCGGGTTGCGATGGACGCGGCAGCGTCGGGCGCGTGTCGTGGTCGCAGGGTGGGCTTATCGTCCGTGAGCGAACACAGCGCGCAGACGACCGGCGCCGATATTCGGCGAAAGCTGGAAAGCTGCGTACGGCAAAACCGTGTGGTCCCGGCACCCGTTGCTGGTGTCAAGCCGGCGGAGGTGCGTCGACCCAACCGGGTCCGAACAATCCTTCAATCCGTCGGCGACGGAGGCAAGATGAATTCGTCTCCGGGGAGAGCTCGGCATAAGCCGTAAAACCATTGCGCAGGGAATGTCGGATGCTCTCCGCTGCCCTGTATGCTCGCGTGCGTCCCACCACTCTTTTGCACACGAGACCGCGGGTGCAGCGCGCACCCGGCATTCCCTGCGCCCTCTTTCTTCGAGAGGTGCGGAAATTACCGGAAAACTCGGGCGCTTCGCGCTGCGAGATCGCGGAGTCATATTTGGTGGCAACCGCGTCATTGCGAGCGCAGCGAAGCAATCCATTGCCACCTCGTACGCGGAAGGATGGATTGCTTCGCTTCGCTCGCAATGACGACTTCTTAAATCGGAACAATTCGCAACAAATGGCTCCTGCAAGTGACTGGCGATTGCGCCTGAGATCGGCGCTTGATGTTAACGGATGGGCTGTTAAACGAACGCGCATGAGCACACACGCCCACACCATCAAGACCCGCGTCGCGGCGATCTCCATCTTTGCCAGCGCCGGCATGGCCACGGCGAAATTCATCGTCGGCATCCTCATCGGGTCGCTGGCGCTGGTCTCCGAAGCGCTGCACTCTTCCGTCGACGTGATCGCGACCGTCATCACCTGGATGGTGGTGCGGGTTTCCGACCTGCCCGCCGACGAGGAGCACCATTATGGCCACGGCAAGTTCGAGAGTGTCTCGGCGCTTGCGGTGATCGCGATCCTCTATGTGCTGGCGGGCGGCATCCTGGTCGAGTCCTACAGCCGCCTGCGCGAGGGCACGCCGCCGCCGACCGTCTCGGCCATCCCCTTTGTCGTGCTCGTGGTCGACATCGCCGTGAACTTCTGGCGGGCGCGAGCGCTGCATCGCACGGCACGCGAAACCAAGAGCCAGGCCCTGGCCGCCGACGCCCTGCACTTCATGTCCGACGTGCTGGGCTCGATCGCCGTCATTATCGGGCTTGCGCTCGCAGGCCTCGGCTATTGGTGGGGCGATGCGGCCGCGGCGATCGCGGTCGCCATCATGATCGCCCTCCTTGGCCTGCGCATGGCGCGTGACACGATCGAAACCCTGCTCGACCGGGCGCCGGAAGGCGTCCCGCAAAAGGCCCGCGACGCGATCGAGCAGGTGCCCGGCGTGGTCGGCGTCGACCGCCTTCGCGCCCGCATGGTCGGATCGACGCATTTCATTGACACCATCGTGAAAGTGCCGCGCACCTATCCGATCGATCGGGTCGACGAGATCAAGCAGAAGGTGCAGGCGGCGGTCAGCGCCGCGCTCGGCGATGCCGACGTCACCTTCACCTCGGTGCCGGTCGCGCTCGACAATGAGAGCGTGCGCGAGCGCATCATGGTGATCGCGCGCAATTCCGGCCTTGCCGTGCACCATGTCACCGTGCACGACCTCGGCGGCAAGCTCATCGTCGGCATCGACATCGAGGTCGACGGCGAGATGCCGCTGACGGAGGCGCATGCCATCGCCAATTCCCTGGAGCGCAACATCAGCGACGAGTTCGGCGCCGAGGTCGAAGTCGACACGCATATTGAGCCGCTCGAGCCGGAATTGCCGTGGGGCACCGACGCCGCGCCCGACCGCGTCGAGACCATCCGGGCGGCGCTGTCGCGCTTTGCCACCGAGACCGCGATCCACGACATCCATAACGTCCGGGTGCGCGACACCGACGCCGGCGAAATCGTCAACTTCCATTGCCGCGCCGCGCCGTCGATGAGCGTGATCAAGGTGCACGAGAATGTCGACGAGATCGAGCGCGCGCTGCGCCGCGCCTTCCCGACCGTGAAGCGGGTCATCAGTCATGCCGAACCGCCGCATGCTTGACGCGGGCGGGACTCGCCGCGTTCCTGTTTCGGACTCAAATTCTCCGTGATTTCACGCGGGCGATTCTCGTTGGACAAGAATTATTCGCGTTAAGGAATCGTTGACTCTCGACAGTCCGCAAAAACTGGATTCAAATCACATTGATTCGGAAGCTGCGTGGGGAGCCTCCGGATCGAGTGTTAACTGAATTTGCGGTGGGGGTCTGAGGCATGGCGCGTGCGCATGCGGCGAACGCGTGTGCCCAATCCGATTCGATCAAGGGATTGGCGCAATCGATCGCAAAGCCGGCCTACACCAGGCTATTGACGGCGGAGCCGACGCTCCGCCGCGCCGTACCCACACTGATCATCGCCTTCCTGATCACCATCTTTCTCGGCGCCTTCGTGCAGGTGCTCGACCAGACAAGGCAGAAGCGCGCCGCCGCCGAGCGCGACCTCACCGCGCTCGCCGACTACCTGGCCGAACGCATCGATCGTGTCGCCTCGGTCCGGGCCGAGCGCCTGACCAATATCGAGCGCATGCAATCCCTGCTGGCCGATCTGATCCCCGCATGGGGCAGTCTTGCCGGACGGCACGTCATCGTCGTCGGGCCCGACCGCCAGATTCTCGCGCGCCTTCCGATCAAGTCGAACCTCGACGAGACCGACGGCATTCTCGACGCGATCAGCTCGGCGCAGCTGATTGCGACCCCCAGCCTGCAGGGCAAGATCGTCGACCTGACGCTGCCGAACGGCAACCGCGCCATGGCGACCTCGCAACTCATCAAGGCTTTGCAGGGCCGGGTCATCGTCATCCAGGAACGGCTGGAGCCGATCTGGGGCTCGGATTCGGCGCTGTCGGTGACGCTGTCCGCCACCACCGGCTTTGTCGTGCTGATCCTCGGCTTTGCCTTCCACTGGCAATCGACCCGCGCCCGCGAGGGCGATCTGATCAACGACGCCGTGCGCGGCCGCATCGATACCGCGCTCAACCGCGGCCGCTGCGGCCTGTGGGACTGGGACCTGGACCGCGGCCGCATCTTCTGGTCGCACTCGATGTTCACCATGCTCGGACTCGAGACCCGCAGCGACCTCCTCACCTTCGGCGAGGTCAATGCGCTGGTGAAAAGTGACGACATCGACCTGTTCGCCATCGCCGACCGGCTCATTGCCGGCGAGATCGATTACATCGACCAGACGTTTCGCATGCAGCATACCGGCGGTCACTGGATCTGGCTCCGGGTGCGCTGCGAGTTGAGCCACGGCGAGAACGACGCCGGGTTGCACCTGATCGGCATCGCCGTCGACATCACCGAGCAGAAGAGCCTCGCCGAACGATCGATCGAGGCCGACCTGCGCCTGCGCGATGCGATCGAGACCATCCCGGAGGCCTTCGTACTCTGGGATGCGAGCAACCGTCTGGTGCTCTGCAATTCGCACTTCCAGCGGCTGCACAAGCTGCCGGACACCGCCGTGATTCCCGGCACCTCCTATGAAACCGTGATCGAGGTCGGCAGCATGCCGGAGGTCCGCACGCGGGTGCATGACAGCGGCGTGCCGACGCCCGGCGCGCGCACCTTCGAGGCCCAGCTCGAGGACGGCAGCTGGCTGCATATCAGCGAGCGCCGCACCAAGGACGGCGGCTACGTCTCGGTCGGAACCGACATCACCCGCATCAAGGAGCATGAGCAGAAGCTGGTCGACAACGATCTGCGGCTGCGCGCCACCGTGATCGACCTGCAGCGCTCGCGCGCCGCGCTGGAACGCCAGGCGCTGGAACTGGCCGACCTCGCCGAGAAATATCAGCGCGAGAAGACCCGCGCCGAGGAAGCCAACCAGACCAAATCGAAATTCCTCGCCAATATGAGCCACGAGCTGCGCACACCGCTCAACGCCATCATCGGCTTCTCCGAGATCATGGAGAGCGGCATGTTCGGCGCGCTGGGCTCGGAGAAATACCAGGAATATTGCCACGACATCCTTACCAGCGGGCACTATCTGCTCGAGGTGATCAACGACATCCTCGACATGTCCAAGATCGAGGCGGGCCGCATGAAGCTCGACATGGAGCCGCTCGATCTCTCCAGGACGCTCGCGGAATCGCTCCGCGTGGTCACCGGCCGTGCGGAGGACAAGCGGCTGGTGCTCGATGCGGACATCGCGCAAACCATCTCCGTGGTGGCCGATCGCCGCGCCACCAAGCAGATCCTGGTCAACCTGCTTTCCAATGCCGTGAAATTCACGCCCGAGGGCGGCAAGATCGTGGTGCGCAGCCGCCTGACACGCGACCGCATCACGCTCCTGATCGCCGACACCGGCATCGGCATCGCGCCGCATTCGCTTGAGCGGCTCGGCCGCCCCTTCGAGCAGGTCGAGAGCCAGCTCACCAAGACCTATCACGGCTCGGGCCTCGGACTGGCGATCGCACGATCGCTGACCCAGCTGCACGGCGGATCGATGAAGCTGCGCTCGCGTCTCGGTGCCGGCACCGTGGTCCGCGTCTCGCTGCCGCGCGATCCGCGCGACAGCAAGCCGGACATATCGGCGGCGGCCTAACGCGATCGCCGCTCTTGTAGAGATCGTACTCCTGCATTGGGATGTCGCCTCTTCCGATTCGATATAAGCTGGTCTTTACCGATACCGTGCAGCAGTCAGTTCACTCCTCACTCGCTGGCTGATTGAGCCTCCGGTGGTTGATCTTAGGCGGAGCAGGTTCGTGACAAATCCGTACGAGGTTCTCGGCGTCGCCCCGACGGCTTCTTCCGCGGATATCCAGAAGGCATACCGAAAGCTGGCGAAGAAGTTGCATCCGGATCTCAATCCCGGTGACAAGGCCGCCGAAGAAAAGTTTAAGGAAGTCGCGGGTGCCTACGATTTGCTGAGCGACGACGAGAAGCGCAAACGCTTCGACAATGGTGAAATCGACGCGACCGGTGCGGAGCGGCCGCAGCATCAGTTCTATCGGGATTATGCTGCGTCGGATCACGACCATCGCTACGCAAACGATTCCGGCTATGCCGATTTCATGGATGCGGACGACGCTCTCGCCGAGCTTTTGAGGCGCGGCGAAAGGGCACGCGCGAACCGGCGCGGACAGGATCTGCACTATCGCCTCCCGATCGAATTTGTCGAGTCAATCACGGGTGCGAACAAGCGTCTGACGCTGCCGGACGGCGGCACTCTCGACGTGACAATTCCGCCCGGCATGGTCGAGGGACAAGTCCTGCGCCTGCGAGGCAAAGGAGCCCCCGGCGCGGGAACGGGCGGTCACGGGGATGCCCTGATCGAGGTCGAGGTCCTTCCCGACCTTCGTTTCGCGCGCGATGGCGACGACATCTCTCTGGAATTGCCGATCTCTCTTTCCGAGGCCGTGCTTGGCGGGCGGGTTCGCGTTCCAACGCCGACCGGGGACGTGACCATGACGCTGCCGAAAGGATCGAACACCGGTACGACCATGCGCCTGAAAGGCAAGGGCGCACCCCGCGGCGGTGGAGGCCACGGCGATCAGTTTGTCAGGCTGAAAGTAGTTTTGCCCAAATCTCCCGATCCGGAACTCGAAGCATTCGTTTCGAATTGGGATAAGGGAAAGACATTTAACCCCCGTGAGGACAGCGCGTCATGACCATGAACAAGCAGGAGTTTCTTACTCATGCGGGTGTCCAGGGGCAGACGCTCGATCTCTGGCTTGAACAACGGTGGCTCATTCCAGATCAGAGTTCCGGCGCAATGACCTTCTCGGATATGGACGTTGGAAGGGCACGTCTCATCCGGGGTCTGAAAAGCGATTTCGGAGTGAACGACGAGGGCGTCGACCTCATCCTTCATCTCCTGGATCAGCTTCACGGATTACGTCGAGCGCTCGACCAATTGCACAGGGATCTTTAGGAGCTGAACCAGGAGATCACCATGATCGAAAAGGCAGCGCAGCCGGGACACGGCGAACTCGATGCTCTCGTTCTGCGGGCTTTGGTGCGCAAGCTTGTCGCCAAGGGCGTGCTCTCGCCGGACGACGTACGAGCGTTGCTGTTCGATGCGGCTAAAGGTCTTGACCTGGTCGGCAGCGAACTGACGTCGGAAGCAGCCCACATCATCGTCGAGGAGGACTTGGTGCCTGTGTTCCTGGGGAGCTGAAAAGATCAACCCTCACGTCTGCAGGCTGGGCGCAACCTCGCGTGCGACATTCACCAGCGCCGCGATCAGCGGCGTCATCGGATCGCGCTGCGGGATCACCATGCCGATCGAGTAGTCGACGACGGGATCGACGATGGGAATGCTGCGCACGGTGTCCTTCAGCCCCAGCGTCTCCGCGAGCTTGGCCGGCATCACGCTGGCCCAGCGCCCCGTCTTCACATGGGTGTAAAGCACGAGCAGCGAATTCGAGGTCAGCGTCGGCGTCGCCTCCGCGCCGACCGAGCGCAGCGCGCGATCGATGATGCGGCGGTTTTGCATGTCCGGCGTCAGCAGACACAGCGGCACCTGCCCTACTTCTTTCCAGGTGACCTCCTTGCGGTCGCCGAACATGCCGTCGGGCGCGGTGAGCAGCCGGTAGCTCTCATTGTAGAGCGGGATGGTGCGCACCTTCCCGATCGGCTCGTTCTCGATATAGGTGAGGCCTGCGTCCACCTCGAGGTTTTCGAGCAGCCCCAGCACGTCGGCCGAAGTGCAGGACTGCACGCGGAAGCGCACCTCCGGATGACGCGCGCGAAACGGCGTGGTCAGCGATGCAACCATGCCGAGCGCGGTCGGGATCGCCGCAATCCTGATCTCGCCGGAGAGCTGGTCCTTCAGCCCATTGATCTCCTGCCGCATCGCGCGGGTGTCGCCGACGATGCGCCGCGCCCAGTCGAGCACGCGCTCACCCTCGGGCGTAAAGCCCTGGAAGCGGGAGCCGCGCTGCACCAGCATCACGCCCAAAATTTCCTCGAGCTGCTTGATGCTGGTCGACATGGTCGGCTGCGTGACGCCGCAGGCCTCCGCGGCCCGCCCGAAATGCCGCTCCTTTGCAAGCGCAAGTAGAAGTTCCAGCTTATCGATCAAGCGGCGAGCCTTTCGGGATTCCGGTTAGCGAATTGTCACGAATATCACGGCGCCAGTGCGGCCCATACCGCCAAAGACGCAGACAAGGCGTGTTTTTGACGCTCATAGCATTTTCCCTATCGTCCGATTTCATATCCGAATTAATTGCCATTCCGTATCGCAGCATGAGACAGCTTTATTGATGTTTGGAGGGATTCCACTACTTGGTTGGAGAGCGAAAAAGTCCTGATCGGAAAAAGTAGATGTCGTCGCCTTATGAGCCCTGGGATGAACAGCGCGGCGCCGAGATCATCGCCCAACATAGCGGACTCGAAGGCGCTACGTTGGTGATCCTGCACGCGCTGCAGGAAGCGTTCGGCTATGTGCCTGAGCCCGCGATTCCGATGGTCGCAACCACGCTCAATCTGTCGCGCGCCGAAGTCTATGGCGTCTTCACCTTCTACCACGATTTCCGTAAGCAGCCCGCCGGCCGCCATGTGCTGAAACTGTGCCGCGCCGAAGCCTGCCAGGCCGCAGGCGGCGATGCGCTGGCGGCGCGCGCGGAAAAGAAACTCGGCATCGCCATCGGCAACACCACTGCGGACCAACGCGTGACCTTGGAGCCGATCTACTGCCTCGGCCTTTGCGCGACCGCGCCATCGGCGATGCTCGACGGCCGCCTTGTCGGGCGGCTCGATGAAAAGCGCCTGGACGCGCTGGTCGTGGAGGCGCAGCGATGAAAATGCGGATTTTCGTTCCCCGCGATGCCGGCGCGATTGCGGTCGGCGCCGACGATGTCGTTGCCGCACTCGAGCAGGCCGCGGAAAAACGCGACCTGCCGATCCAGATCATCCGAACGGGCTCGCGCGGGCTTTATTGGCTGGAGCCGATGGTCGAGGTGGCGACCGTGAAAGGCCGGGTGGCGTACGGTCCGGTAAGCCCGGCCGATGTCACCTCGCTGTTCGATGCGATGGCCTGTAATGGCCCACATCCGCTGTGGCTTGGCCTTGCGAACGAAATTCCCTGGCTGAAGCGGCAGACCCGCCTCACCTTCGCGCGCTGCGGCGTCATCGATCCGCGCTCGGTCGACGACTACCGCGCCCATGGCGGCTACAAGGGGCTCGAGCGCGCTCTGTCCTTGACATCGGACGCGATCCTCGCCGACCTCACCACTTCGGGCCTGCGCGGCCGTGGCGGCGCAGGTTTCCCGACCGGCATCAAATGGAAGACGGTGGCGCAGACCAGCGCCGACCGCAAATACATCGTCTGCAACGCCGACGAAGGCGACAGCGGCACGTTTGCCGACCGCATGATCACGGAAGGCGATCCCTTCGTCGTGATCGAGGGCATGACGATTGCGGCCATCACCGTCGGCGCGACCAAGGGCTACATCTACATCCGCAGCGAATATCCGCACGCGGTCGAGGCGATGAACGCGGCGATCGCTGCAGCGAAACGCGCGCGCTTCCTGGGCGATCACATTGGCGGCTCCGCCCACAGCTTTGATCTCGAAGTCCGCGTCGGCGCCGGCGCTTATGTCTGCGGCGAAGAGACCTCGCTGCTGGAAAGCCTCGAGGGCCGCCGCGGCCTCGTCCGCGCCAAGCCGCCGTTGCCGGCACACAAGGGCCTGTTCGGCAAGCCCACCGTCATCAACAACGTGCTGTCGTTCGCGGCGATCCCCTTCATCCTCGATAACGGCGCCAAGGCCTATGCCGATTTCGGCATGGGGCGCTCGCGCGGCACCATGCCGATCCAGCTTGCCGGCAACATCAAATATGGCGGCCTGTTCGAGACGGCCTTCGGCGTTACGCTTGGCGAGCTCGTCGACGACATCGGCGGCGGCACTTTTACCGGCCGCCCGGTGCGCGCGGTGCAGGTCGGTGGTCCACTCGGCGCGTATTTCCCGCGCGCGCTGTTCGATACGCCGTTTGATTACGAGGCCTTCGCTGCGCGCGACGGCCTGATCGGCCATGGTGGCATCGTGGTGTTCGATGACACCGTCGATATGGCGAAGCAGGCGCGCTTCGCCATGGAATTCTGCGCGATCGAATCCTGCGGCAAGTGCACGCCCTGCCGGATCGGCTCGACCCGCGGCGTCGAGACTATCGACAAGATCAGAAGCGGCGAGCGCGTCGCGGAAAATCTCGCGGTGGTCGAGGACCTCTGCAACACCATGAAATTCGGCTCGCTCTGTGCACTCGGCGGTTTTACGCCCTACCCCGTCATGAGTGCGCTGAAACACTTCAGGGAAGATTTCGGCCCGGCGCCAACCCGCCTGCAGGCCGCGGAATAAGGAGCTTCACCATGTCGCTCATCGAAGAAACCGATTTCGGCACCCCGCGTTCCAAATCCGAGACGATGGTGACGCTCACCATCGACGGCAAGCCCATCAGCGTGCCCGAGGGCACCTCGATCATGCGCGCGGCGATGGAAGCCGGCACGCAGATCCCGAAACTCTGCGCGACCGACATGGTCGATGCGTTCGGCTCCTGCCGGCTCTGTCTGGTCGAGATCGAGGGCCGCGCCGGCACGCCGGCCTCCTGCACCACCCCGGCCATGAACGGCCTCGTGGTCCACACCCAGAGCGAACGGCTGAAGAAGCTGCGCAAGGGCGTGATGGAGCTCTACATCTCCGACCATCCGCTGGACTGCCTCACCTGCGCCGCCAATGGCGATTGCGAATTGCAGGACATGGCGGGCGCGGTGGGCCTGCGCGACGTGCGCTATGGCTATGAGGGCGAAAACCATGTGTTCACGAAATCCGCCGGCGAGATCAACGCCGCCTGGATGCCGAAGGACGAGTCCAATCCGTACTTCACCTATGATCCCTCCAAATGCATCGTCTGCTCGCGCTGCGTCCGCGCCTGCGAGGAAGTGCAGGGCACCTTTGCGCTGACGATTTCCGGCCGCGGTTTTGACAGCCGGGTCTCTCCCGGCATGAGCGAGAGCTTCCTCGGCTCCGAATGCGTCTCCTGCGGCGCCTGCGTGCAGGCCTGCCCGACCGCGACGCTGACCGAAAAATCCGTGATCGAGATCGGCCAGCCCGAACATTCCGTGGTGACGACCTGCGCCTATTGCGGCGTCGGCTGCGCCTTCAAGGCGGAGATGCGCGGCGAGGAAGTGGTGCGCATGGTGCCCTACAAGGACGGCAAGGCCAATCGCGGCCATTCCTGCGTCAAGGGCCGTTTCGCCTGGGGCTACACCACGCACAAGGAACGCATCCTCAAGCCGATGATTCGCGACAACATCGAGGATCCCTGGCAGGAAGTTTCCTGGGACGAGGCGTTCAATTTCGCTGCGACCAAGTTCAAGGGCATCCAGCAGAAGTACGGCCGCGATGCCGTCGGCGGCATTACCTCCTCCCGCTGCACCAATGAAGAAACCTATCTGGTGCAGAAGCTGATCCGCGCCGGTTTTGGCAACAACAATGTCGATACCTGCGCCCGCGTCTGTCATTCGCCGACCGGCTATGGCCTGTCGCAGACTTTTGGCACTTCGGCCGGCACGCAGGATTTCGACTCGGTCGAACATACCGACGTCGTGATGGTGATCGGCGCGAACCCGGCAGCCGCGCATCCCGTCTTTGCCTCTCGCTTGAAGAAGCGCCTGCGCCAGGGCGCGAAACTGATCGTGATCGATCCGCGCCGCACCGAAATGGTGGAATCGGCGCATGTGAAGGCGCTGCATCTGCCGCTGATGCCCGGCACCAACGTTGCCGTGCTCACGGCGCTGGCGCATGTCATCGTCACCGAGGGTCTCGTGGACGAAGCGTTCGTGCGCGAACGCTGCGACTGGAGCGAATTCGAGGATTGGGCGGCCTTCGCCGCGTTGCCGAAGAACAGCCCGGAAGCGACCGCGATCATGACCGGCGTCAATCCGAAGGATTTGCGTGAAGCGGCCCGGCTGTTCGCAACGGGCGGCAACGGCGCGATCTATTACGGCCTCGGCGTCACCGAGCACAGCCAGGGCTCGACCACGGTGATCGCGATCGCCAATCTCGCGATGGCGACCGGCAATATCGGCCGTCCCGGCGTCGGCGTGAACCCGCTGCGCGGCCAGAACAACGTCCAGGGGTCCTGCGACATGGGCTCGTTCCCGCACGAGCTGCCGGGCTATCGCCACATCTCGGGTGATGCGGTGCGCGAGCAGTTCGAGGCGATGTGGAACGTCAAGCTCAACAAGGAGCCGGGCCTGCGCATTCCCAATATGTTCGATGCCGCCATCGAAGGCACCTTCATGGGCCTCTATGTGCAGGGCGAGGACATCCTGCAGTCCGATCCCAACACCAGCCATGTGGTGGCGGCGCTGTCGGCGATGGAATGCGTCATCGTGCACGATCTCTTCCTCAACGAGACCGCGAACTACGCCCACGTCTTCCTGCCCGGTTCGACCTTCCTGGAAAAGGACGGCACCTTCACCAACGCCGAACGGCGCATCCAGCGCGTGCGCAAGGTGATGACGCCGCGCAACGGCTTTGCCGACTGGGAAGTGACCACTGGCCTCGCCAAGGCGATGGGCTTTGCGATGCACTACAACCACCCGTCCGAGATCATGGACGAGATCGCCGCGCTGACGCCGACGTTCACCGGTGTTTCCTATGCCAAGCTCGAAGAGCTTGGCTCGGTGCAGTGGCCCTGCAACGAGAAGGCGCCGGAGGGCACGCCGGTGATGCATATGGCCGGCTTCGTTCGCGGCAAGGGCAAGTTCATCATCACCGAATATGTCCCGACCGACGAGCGCACCGGGCCGCGCTTCCCGCTGCTGCTCACCACCGGGCGCATCCTCAGCCAGTACAATGTCGGCGCGCAAACCCGCCGCACCGAGAACATCGTCTGGCATGAAGAGGACCGGCTGGAAATCCATCCGCACGACGCCGAACAGCGCGGCGTCCGCGACGGCGACTGGGTGCGGCTGAAGAGTCGCGCCGGCGAGACCACTTTGCGCGCGCTGATCACCGATCGCGTGGCGCCGGGCGTGGTCTACACCACCTTCCACCACCCGGACACCCAGGCCAACGTCATCACCACCGACTTCTCCGACTGGGCGACCAACTGCCCGGAATACAAGGTCACGGCGGTGCAGATCTCGCCCTCGAACGGCCCGTCGGAGTGGCAGAAAGCCTATGACGCGCAGGCGCGGCATTCGCGCCGCATCGCGCCGGCGGAAGCCGCGGAGTAGTCATGCGCCGCCCGGCCAGCCCCGCCAAACGCAAAGCCTGGCGAGACGGCCGTCTCGCCGAGGGCACGCGGCTGATCCCGGAAGAGACCGCGCTGGCGCTGACCTATAATGGCGGCACCTACGCCGTGATGATGGGTACGCCGCAGGATTTGCGGGATTTCGCGGTTGGCTTCAGCCTCAGCGAAGGTATCGTACAGTCATCTGATGACATCGAGTCTCTCGACATCGTCGAGCTCGACGACGGCATCGAGCTGCGTATGTGGCTGTCGCCGGACAAGGCAGCACTTCTGAGCGATCGGCGGCGGCATATCGCGGGACCGACCGGCTGCGGCATCTGCGGCATCGAATCGATTGCCGAGGCCGTGCGACCGGCCGCAATCGTGGCAAAAGGCCGTTCCTTCTCGCCGCGCGAGATCATGACTGCGATGGCCGCCATCGCGCCGCTGCAGAAGATCAACATGGAAACCCGCGCGGTACACGCTGCAGCGTTCTGGACGCCAGCGCGCGGCATCGTGACGTTGCGCGAGGACGTCGGCCGGCACAATGCGCTCGACAAGCTTGCCGGCGCACTGGCGCACGACAAGATTAAAGCAAGTGAAGGCATGGTGCTGCTGACCAGCCGCGTCTCGGTCGAGATGGTGCAGAAAACCGCCGCGATCGGCGCACCGCTAATGGTCGCGGTATCGGCGCCGACCGCACTGGCTGTGCGGATGGCGAAGGCCGCCGGCATCACGCTGGCCGCGATCGCGCGCAACGACGGCTTTGAAGTCTTTTCGCATCCCGAGCGGATTGCCGCGGATGTTCCAGCCACAGAGGCCGCAGATGTCGTCGTCGCCTGACCGCCTGGTCTACATGGCCAACCAGATCGGCAAATTCTTCCAGAGCCAGGGCCACGACAAGGCCGTTCCGGGCGTTGCCGATCACATCAAAAAATTCTGGGACCCGCGGATGCGCAAGCAGATCTTTGCCCATCTCGATGCCGGCGGCGCGGGCCTCGACCCCGATGTGCGCGAAGCGCTGGAGACGCTAAAGGGTGCCTAGAGCCGCAGAGACGGTTCACCTCTCCCCTTGTGGGAGAGGTCGGATCGCATCGATAGATGCGATCCGGGTGAGGGGTCTCTCTCCGCGTAATAAACTGCCTCTTGCGCTTGCGGATAAAAACCCCTCATCCGGCGCTATAGCCGATGGGAGGCATCGGGCGTTCTTAGCTCTAAGAACGGCGGCCAGAGGCCGCCTATGCCACCTTCTCCCACAAGGGGAGAA
>DATMNV010000016.1:0-15770 GCA_035568535.1 Bradyrhizobium sp. | reverse complement strand
GGAAAAATCCGGACTCGCGCCGCCTGATCGTCACCGCCTGGAATCCGGCCGAGGTCGACAAGATGGCGCTGCCGCCTTGTCACTGCCTGTTCCAGTTCTATGTCGCCAATGGCAAATTGTCGTGCCAGCTGTACCAGCGTTCGGCCGACGTCTTTCTCGGCGTGCCCTTCAACATCGCTTCCTACGCATTGCTCACCATGATGGTCGCGCAGGTGACGGGCTTGAGGCCCGGCGACTTCGTGCACTCGCTCGGCGACACGCACCTCTATTCCAACCATCTGGAGCAAGCGCGGCTGCAATTGACGCGGCCGACGCGGCCCTTGCCGTCGATGAAGATCAACCCTGAGGTGAAGGATATCTTCTCCTTCCGCTACGAGGACTTCAAACTCGAAGGCTACGACCCGCACCCGCACATCAAGGCCGAAGTCGCGGTGTGAGGAAGCTTGAGCCAGGATCGCGCGACATTCGGGCAATTGGCGGAGCTGCGCCTGGCGGAAGCCGAACTGCTTCTCGCGAACGGATTTTGGTCGGGCGCCTATTATTTGGCTGGCTATTCGCTGGAATGCGCCCTGAAAGCAAAAATCGCATCGAGCTTTCGCGAGAACGAAATTCCCGAGCTCAGGCGTGTCCAAAGGATCTACAGCCATGATTTGAGCGCTCTCCTGGATATCTCTGGCTTGGAGGATGAGCTCGAGGCGGCAATAAAGGCTGACGCCGAATTGCAGAAATACTGGACGATTGCCACGGAATGGTCCGAACAGGCTCGCTATCAGATTTGGACGCAGGAGCTTGCGTCGGCTATGTTGGAGGCAGTCAGCGGTGAAAAGGGATTGCTACGATGGTTGCTGAATCGATTGTGAGTTCGAAGCTTGAGGCATCAAAGCAATTGGCCGAGCGACTGCTTGAAAGTGGCGCCCCGTTGCTGGCGGCCTATTGGGAATTTCGTGAGGAACGGGACTATTGGAGATTTATACTGGTTCCTGCCTCACCAAGCGATGAGAGATCATTGATCAAGCAAGCTACCGATTTTGTCGTCGAACCGTCCTTTCGGTCTGCTTTTTCTATCTCCGAACTATCCATCAGCAGCCTTCAGATCAAACGAGCTCGGGCGCTTGGCGCCTATATTCGGGTCGAGCCCTTCGTCGGACGGCGGATCGACAACACGTTCACCGGCGGTGAATTTTTTGAGAGCGTCGTGCCGGTCTATCTGGCGCCGGAGTTGATGACGCATTTGCACGTTGCCTAGTTTTGAGTACCTCATCCTCTTCCGCACATATCCGCCGCGCGCGCCCCGAAGATTCCGCGCTGATCTTTTCGCTGATCTGCGAGCTTGCCGAGTACGAAAAGCTTTCGCATGAGGTCGAAGCGACCGAAGCCGGCATTGCCGCCGCCCTGTTCGGTGAGAACCCGCGCCTGTTCTGCGAGATCGCGGAATGGAACGGCGAGCCGGTTGGCTTTGCGGTGTGGTTCTTCAACTTCTCCACCTTCTCCGGCCGCCATGGCATCTTCCTCGAAGATCTGTTCGTGCGCCCGGCCTATCGCGGCAAGGGCATCGGCAAGGCGCTGCTGGTCCATCTCGCAAAGCTATGCATCGAGAATAACTGGTCGCGGCTGCAGTGGAGCGTGCTGGACTGGAACACGCCGTCGATCGAATTCTACAAGTCGCTCGGTGCTGACATGATGGACGAGTGGAAGCTGTGCCGGATCAACGGCGCAGCGCTCGCGCAACTCGCGAAGGCGATGCCGTGATCGAAACCGTCCTCATCGTCGCGGTCGCGGAGAATGGCGTGATCGGACGCGACAACACTATTCCGTGGCGGCTGAAGGCCGACCAGCAGCGCTTCAAGGCGCTCACCCTGAACAAGCCCGTCATCATGGGACGCAAGACCTTTGCATCGCTGCGGCGGCCGCTGCCCGGGCGTACCAACATCGTGATCACCCGCGATCCGGATTTCCGCGCATCGGGCGCGGTCGTCACCAATTCGCTCGAGAACGCCTTTGCTGTCGCGCGCGGCGACGCGCTGCGGCGCGGCGTCGGCGAAATCATCATCGTGGGTGGGGTCGATGTCTATGTGCGGTCGCTGCCGATTGCGGACCGGCTCGAGATCACCGAAGTGCATGCGCTGATCGAGGGGGATACGCGCTTCCCCGCCATCGATCCCTTGAGCTGGCGGGAGACCAGCCGGCATCGGCACGCGGCGTCCGCGGACGATACGGCCAACTACTCCTATGTGACATATCGCCGTCGAAACGCGCCGGATTAACCGCATTTGGTAATGTTTACATTGACAAATGCGGCGGCAAGCATA
The DNA here is from genome assembly GCA_035568535.1 of Bradyrhizobium sp. Taxonomy (GTDB): domain Bacteria; phylum Pseudomonadota; class Alphaproteobacteria; order Rhizobiales; family Xanthobacteraceae; genus Bradyrhizobium. Next base: position 13,461 of record DATMNV010000016.1, on the reverse strand, counting down.
GCTGCATCAGACCTAAGCCTGCGTTGTAAGGGCAGGAAGCGTCCCTTATAAGACCTGCCGAATGAGCAGGGGCTGGGTGTTTCGCCCCAAATCCCCCCGCGGAGGAGAGCGTCGAATGGCGTGGAAGAATCAGGGCGGTGGCCCGTGGGGCTCCGGCCCGAGAGGGCCATGGGGCTCCGGCCCGCAACCGGTTGGCCCGAGGCCGCCCGATCTCGAGGATCTTCTGCGCCGCGGCCAGGACCGACTGCAGCAGCTGCTGCCGGGCGGCTATTTCTCCGGCCTCGGCATTGCCTTGATCCTGGCTGGCGCGCTGGCGATCTGGGCGATGTCCGGCTTCTACCGCGTGCAGTCCGAAGAGCTCGGCATCGTCTTGCGCTTCGGCAAATATGTGCGCGATGCCGGTCCCGGCCTCAACTATCACCTGCCTTATCCGATCGAGACCGTGCTGCTGCCGAAGGCGCTGCGCGTCTCCACCATCTCGATCGGCATGACCTTGATCGACGATCCGACTCGGCGCGGCCGTACCATGCGCGACGTGCCGGAAGAGAGCCTGATGCTGACCGGCGACGAGAACATCGTCGACGTCGACTTCACCGTGCTGTGGCGGATCAAGCCAAAGGGCGCTGCCGACTTCCTGTTCAACATCCAGAATCCCGAAGGCACCGTGAAGGCGGTGGCTGAGAGCGCGATGCGCGAGATCGTCGGCAAATCCAACATCCAGCCAATCCTGACCGGCGCCCGCACCACCACCGAGCAGAGCGTGCAGGAATTGATGCAGAAAACGCTCGACTATTACGGCTCGGGAATCCAGATCGCGCAGGTGCAGATGCAGAAGGTCGACCCGCCGGCGCAGGTGATTGATTCCTTCCGCGACGTGCAGGCCGCGCGCGCCGACCTCGAGCGGCTGCAGAACGAGGCGCAGACCTACGCCAACCGCGTCGTGCCCGAGGCCAAGGGCCGTGCCGCACAGATCCTCCAGGTCGCCGAAGGCTACAAGCAGCAGGCGATCGCGGAAGCCAGGGGCCAGAGCGCACGCTTCCTGAAAGTCTATGATGAATATGCCAAGGCGAAAGACGTGACGCGGGAGCGCATTTATCTGGAGACGATGGAACGTATCCTCGGAAGCTCCGAGAAGCTGATCTACGACGGCGGCGCCGGCGCGAGCCAGGGCGTGGTGCCCTATCTTCCCCTGAACGAATTGACGCCGCGGCGTCAGGCGACGACGGGCCAGCAGCAACAACCGAGCGGAGCCACGCGATGAGGTCGCCCGTCACCGGCATTGTCACGCTGATCCTGCTGTTTCTCGCGGCGATCGTAGTCTACAGCTCGCTGTTCACGGTGCAGCAGACCGAACAGGCGCTGGTCGTGCGCTTCGGCAAACCGGTCGACATTGCGACCGATCCCGGGCTGCATTTCAAGGCCCCCTTCATCGACACGGTGATCCCGGTCGACAAGCGCATCCTCGATCTGGAAAATCCGTCGCAGGAAGTGATCGCCTCCGACCAGAAGCGGCTGGTGGTGGACGCCTTCGCGCGCTACCGCATCAAGGATGCGCTGAGGTTTTACCAGAGCGTCGGTTCGATCCAGGCCGCCAACCTGCAATTGACCACGCTGCTCAATGCGTCGCTGCGCCGCGTGCTCGGCGAGGTCACCTTCATCCAGGTGGTGCGCGACGAGCGCGAAGCCTTGATGGGGCGCATCCGCAACCAGCTCGATCATGAGGCCGACGGTTACGGTATTCAGGTGGTCGACGTGCGTATCCGCCGTGCCGACCTGCCGGAACAGAACAGCCAGGCGGTCTATCAGCGCATGCAGACCGAACGGCAGCGCGAGGCCGCCGAGTTCCGCGCCCAGGGCGCGCAGAAGGCGCAGGAGATCCGCTCCACCGCCGATCGAGAAGCGACCGTGATCGTGGCGGAAGCCAACTCCAAGTCCGAGCAGACCCGCGGCGAGGGCGATGCCGAGCGCAACCGGCTGTTTGCCGAAGCCTATGGCAAGGATCCCGATTTCTTCGCCTTCTATCGCTCGATGTCGGCCTATGAGAACGGCCTCAAGAGCGCAGATACCCGCTTCCTGCTGCGGCCGGATTCCGATTTCTTCCGGTATTTCGGCAATCCGTCGGGCAAGCTGGCCACGCCGACTTCGGAGCCGGCGGCAGGCGCGAGCGCGGCGGCGCCGGCCATGCCTGCGACGCCCAAGCCGTAAGGCGCCGGGGGCGCAGGCTTATTGAGTTGACAGGAGTGAGGCGGCGCGATTGCCTCGTTCCCGCGTGCCTTAAGAAAAATCACAGGGGAGGTTCCAGTCCGATGAGGTCCATTGCGTTTGCCGACTTCCTCATCGGTGTGGGCATTTTGTTCGTGATTGAAGGGCTGCTGTTCGCGGCAAGCCCGGCCTGGATGCGCCGGGCGATGAAAAGCGCGCTGGCGACGCCGGACAATATCCTGCGCGTGGTCGGCATCGGCTCGGCGGTGATCGGGCTGATCCTGATCTGGGTGATTCGCCGCCCGATTTGACCGTATCTTTCCGGGGCGCGACCAAAAATGCGACCGGGAGACCGCTTAAGATTTCGGGCGTGAAAACAACGAGATCGTGAGAGGTTAACGTCGGCTTTTTGCCGTATTAGGTAGCATTGATGGCGATGCCATCCGAACGCGAGAACGCTTGCGCCGCCGCCCCTTTCGGGCGCAGGGTGAGCACCAAACCCAAATCCTTTTGGAGAGAAGTCGATATGACCGCTGCGACCACAGCCTTGAGTCAGCGCCTGCGTCCCGTGCTGGCCGCGATCTGCCTTGGCGCAGCCGGCTTGCTCATCTCCGCGCCAGCCTTTGCGCGCGGGCCGGAAGGCATTGCCGATGTCGCCGAAAAGGTGATCGATGCGGTGGTCAACATCTCGACCTCGCAGACGGTCGAGGCCAAGGCTGGCGACGGCCGAGGCACGATTCCGCAATTGCCGCCGGGCTCGCCGTTCGAGGAATTTTTCGACGACTTCTTCAAGAACCGCAGGGGCGGCAAGGGCGGCGGCGGCGACCTGCAGCCGCACAAGACCAACTCGCTGGGCTCGGGCTTCATCATCGATACGTCCGGAATCGTCGTCACCAACAACCACGTGATCGCCGACGCCGACGAGATCAACGTCATCATGAATGACGGCACCAAGATCAAGGCCGACATCGTCGGCATCGACAAGAAAACCGATCTCGCCGTCTTGAAGTTCAAGCCGCCGAAGCCGTTGACCGCGGTGAAGTTCGGCGATTCAGACAAGCTCAGGCTGGGCGACTGGGTGGTCGCGATTGGCAATCCGTTCAGCCTCGGCGGCACGGTGACGGCCGGCATCGTCTCTGCCAAGAACCGCGACATCTCCTCCGGCCCCTATGACAGCTACATCCAGACCGACGCCGCGATCAATCGCGGCAACTCCGGCGGCCCGCTGTTCAACCTCGATGGCGAAGTGATCGGCGTCAACACGCTGATCATCTCGCCCTCCGGCGGCTCGATCGGCATCGGCTTTGCGGTCCCGTCCAAGACGGTAGCGAGCGTGGTGTCGCAGTTGCAGCAGTTCGGCGAGCTCCGCCGCGGCTGGCTCGGCGTGCGCATCCAGCAGGTGACCGACGAGATCGCCGAGAGCCTCAACATCAAGCCGCCGCGCGGCGCGCTGGTCGCCGGTGTCGATGACAAGGGGCCGGCAAGACCCGCCGGCATCGAGCCCGGCGACGTCATCATCACTTTCGACGGCAAGGAGATCAAGGAGCCGAAGGACCTTTCGCGCGTGGTGGCCGACACCGCCGTCGGCAAGGAAGTCGACGTCATGCTGATCCGCAAGGGCCAGGAGGAGACCCACAAGGTCACGCTCGGCCGGCTCGAGGACACCGACAAGGCCCAGCAGGCCTCGGTGAAGAAGGATGAGCCCGCGGACAAGCCGGTGACGCAGAAGGCGCTCGGGCTCGATCTCGCCACGCTCAGCAAGGATCTGCGCACCAAGTACAAGATCAAGGACTCGGTCAAGGGCGTGCTGATCACCGGCGTTGACGGCACCTCTGACGCCGCCGACAAGCGGCTCGCCGCCGGCGACGTCATCGTCGAGGTGGCGCAGGAAGCCGTCGGCAGCGCCGCCGACATCAAGAAGCGCATCGACCAGCTGAAGAAGGACGGCAAGAAGTCGGCGTTGCTGCTGGTCTCGAACGGCGACGGCGAATTGCGCTTTGTCGCGCTGAGCGTGCAGTAGCAAAGCTAGATCGTCATCGCCGGGCTTGACCCGGCGATCCATCTTCTTCGCAAGATTCTTTTCAAGTTGATGGATGCCCGGGTCAAGCCCGGGCATGACGACCGGTGAAACATCAGCCGTCGACGAATTCCTCGCGCCGATACCCCTGCGCATAGAGCAGCGCGGTGAGATCGCCGTGGTCGATCCGCGCCGCGGCCGCAGCGGCGACCGCGGGCTTGGCGTGGTAGGCGACGCCAAGCCCCGCATTCTCGATCATGCCGAGGTCGTTGGCGCCGTCGCCGGCCACCATGGTGTCGACGTCGTCGAGGTCAAAGGATTCAGTCAGCTCGATCAATGTCGCGAGCTTGGTGGCACGGCCCAGAATCGGCTCCTTCACTTCGCCGGTGAACTTGCCGTCGCGCACGATCAGCTCGTTGGCGCGGTTCTCCTGAAAACCGATCCTTGCCGCGACCGCCTTGGTGAACAGCGTGAAGCCGCCCGAGATAAGGCAGGTATAGGCGCCGTGCGCACGCATGGTCATGACCAGTTCGCGGCCGCCGGGGTTGGGCGTGATGCGCTTGGCCAGCACCTCATCGACCACGCTGACGGGCATGTCCTTGAGCAGCGCAACCCGCTCGCGCAGCGCCGGTTCGAACTCGATCTCGCCGCGCATGGCGCGCTCGGTGATTTTGGCGACATGGTCCTTCAGCCCGACAAAATCCGCCAGCTCGTCGATGCATTCCTGGCCGATCATGGTGGAATCCATATCGGCTAGAAAAAGCTTCTTGCGCCGCGTGGCGATCGGCTGCACCACAATATCGATCGGCAGGTCGCCGCGCGCCGCGCGCAGGCGATCGGCGATGGCGCGGATGTCGTCCTTGTCTTTGGTCGGGGTGTCAAAGGGGATGTCGGCCGCAACCTCGTCCCAGAGCCAGTGCGCAGGGCCGGCCTGGGGCAGCACCGCGCGCGCGCCGTCGAGAATGGTGGAATCGAGCGCGGGGTTGTTCGGGTTGCAGATGAGGGTAGCGACGAGAGACATCGGGTGACTTCTCAGGCGACCAGGACCAAGGCCGTGCTTATCGCAGGGCCGACCGCCAGCGGCAAGTCGGCGCTGGCGCTCGAGCTCGCACAAAACGCCGGCGGCGTGGTCATCAATACCGATTCCATGCAGGTCTACCGCGACCTGCGCGTGCTCACGGCGCGGCCTTCTCTGGAAGAAGAGGCGCGCCTGCCGCACCGGCTCTATGGCCATGTCGACGCAGCCATCAATTTTTCCGCAGGGGCCTGGCTCGCCGATGCCGCGAAGGTGCTGGCGGAGGCCCGCACACAAAACCGGCTGCCGATTTTTGTCGGCGGCACTGGTCTCTATTTCAAGGCGCTGACGCGCGGCCTCTCCGCGGTGCCGCTGATCCCGCCCGAAATTCGCGAGAACGTGCGGGCGCGGCTCGAGCGCGACGGCGTCGAGGCGCTGCATGCCGAACTCGCGCGCCGCGATCCTGCTTCCGCTGAGCGCTTGAACCAGCGCGACCGCACCCGTATCGCCCGCGCGCTCGAGGTGGTGGAAGCCACCGGCCGCGCACTGACGGACTGGCATCGCGAGGGCCTGCCGCCGATCCTGCCGGCGGGTGAATTTTCCGCGTTGTTTCTCGCACCCGAGCGCGACGCGCTCTATGCGCGCATCGACGCGCGCTTCGATGCGATGCTGAAGGCGGGCGCGCTGGAAGAGGTCGCAGCATTGGCCGCGCGAAACCTCGATCCCCTGCTGCCGGCGATGAAGGCTCACAGCGTGCCGGCCCTGATCCGGCATTTGCACGGCGACCTCACGCTGGAAGAGGCCGCCACCGTCGGCCGCGCCGACACCCGCCATTACGCCAAGCGACAGTTCACCTGGTTCAGACATCAATTGCCGGAGTTCGAGTGGGTGCAGCCGGAGGCGGCGAGGGGGTGGCTAAGTAAACGAGTATTGTGAGATATCTGTAGATCCTCGGGGTGAGTTGGTGGTCGCAAACTCAACTTACCCCCGACCACCTGTCACCCATAGGATCTACGCACGCCATCACTGAGGAAGGGTTCGATGACCAAGAAGCTCCCGAAGCGCGGCCTGCCACCTATGCACCCCGGTGAACTCCTGCGCGAGGAGATCCTGCCGGCGCTGAATCGGTCCAAGACGGAGATCGCCAAGCTGCTCGGCGTATCGCGGCAGACGCTCTATGACATTCTCGATGAGAAGCAACCGGTGACACCCGGCATGGCGTTGCGGCTTGGGAAATTGTGCGGGAATGGTCCCGACCTGTGGCTCAACCTTCAGAAGCGCTATGATCTGCACCGTGCCGAGCGGGAACTCGGCGACAAGATTAAAGCGATCCCAACCCTGGAAGTAGCCTGAGGACCGGCGACCGACCTCACGCGCTTTTTGCGCAAATGCAGCAAATTCCCACTCGCCGAATGCTGGGAAGCCCGCTAAACTCCAAAAATCGCGTTCGGACAGCGCCCTGCCTTGACTTTACCGGTTTGGTCGCTATGTTCACGCAACCTTTGGGAAGTTAGGCACCCTTGATGCGTAATATTATTACCAAACTCCTTATCGCCGTCGTACCCAGGCGCACCGCCGGGGGTGGCTGACTGCCATCCAGATACGGACGGTGCGCATGGGGCCTCTTGGGGCCCTTTTTTATTTCCCGAAGCAAAAACAAGCCGCTGACAACAGCACGACCAGGACGAAAGACCATGAGTGAGAAGAGCCACGATCCGAACCAGATGACCGGCGCCGCGATGATCGTCCGCGCGCTCATCGATCACGGCGTGAAACACCTTTTCGGCTATCCCGGCGGCGCGGTGCTTCCGATCTATGACGAGATTTTCCAGCAGAGCGAGGTCCAGCACATCCTGGTGCGGCACGAGCAGGGCGCCGGCCACGCGGCCGAAGGCTATGCACGCTCGACCGGCAAGCCGGGCGTCGTGCTGGTGACCTCGGGGCCCGGCGCCACCAACATGGTGACGCCGCTGACGGATGCGCTGATGGATTCGATCCCGCTGGTCTGCATCACCGGACAAGTTCCTACTCACCTGATCGGCAACGACGCGTTCCAGGAATGCGACACGGTCGGCATCACGCGGCCCTGCACCAAGCACAATTGGCTGGTGCGCGACGTCAACGATCTCGCCAAAGTGCTGCACGAGGCTTTCTACGTCGCAACCACTGGCCGGCCCGGGCCGGTCGTGGTCGATGTCCCGAAGGACGTGCAATTCGCCACCGGCACCTATCATCCGCCGCGCAAATCTGACGTGCATATTTCCTACGCACCCCGGGTGAAGGGCGATGCGGGGCAGATCCGCAGGGCGGTCGCGCTGCTCGCTTCCGCGAAGCGGCCGGTGATCTACACCGGCGGCGGCGTGATCAATTCCGGGCGCGAGGCCTCAAAGCTCCTGCGCGAGTTGGTCGAGTTCACGGGCTTCCCGATCACCTCCACGTTGATGGGGCTCGGCGCCTATCCGGCCTCCGGCAAGAACTGGCTCGGCATGCTCGGCATGCACGGCACCTACGAAGCCAACATGAGCATGCATGATTGCGACGTCATGCTGTGCGTCGGCGCGCGCTTCGACGATCGCATCACCGGCCGCACGGATGCGTTCTCGCCGGGCTCGAAGAAGATCCACATCGACATCGATCCTTCCTCGATCAACAAGAACATCCGCGTCGACGTGCCGATCATTGGCGATGCCGGCAATATCCTCGGCGACCTCCTGCAGGTGTTCAAGGCAGAGGCGAAGAAACCCGATATCAAGGTGTGGTGGCACCAGATCGCGCAATGGCGCGCGCGAAATTCGCTGTCCTACAGGAAGAACAGCGATATCATCCTGCCGCAATACGCGATCCAGAAGCTGTTCGAGGCGACGCGCGGGCGCGACACCTACATCACGACCGAGGTCGGCCAGCACCAGATGTGGGCCGCGCAGTTCTTTGGATTTGAGGAGCCGCACCGCTGGATGACCTCGGGCGGGCTCGGCACCATGGGCTATGGCCTGCCGGCGGCGTTGGGTGTTCAAGTCGCCCATCCTGACAGCCTCGTGATCGACATCGCGGGCGATGCCTCGGTGCAGATGACCATGCAGGAGATGTCGACGGCGGTTCAGCATGAGCTGCCGATCAAGATCTTCATCCTGAACAACCAGTACATGGGCATGGTGCGGCAGTGGCAGCAACTGCTGCACGGCAATCGGCTGTCGCACTCCTATTCCGAGGCGCTGCCGGACTTCGTCAAGCTCGCGGACGCCTATGGCTGCGTCGGCATCCAGGCGATCAAGCCGTCCGATCTCGACGGCGCGATCAAGGAGATGATCTCGGTGAAGAAGCCGGTGCTGTTCGATTGCCGCGTGGCGGCGCTGGAAAACTGCTTCCCGATGATCCCCTCCGGCAAGGCGCACAACGAGATGCTGTTGCCGGAAGAGGCCAACGATGAAGCAACCGCGACGGCGTTTGCCGGCGGCAAGGCGCTGGTGTGATCATGACGCGCGCTTCGCACGCCCTCTCTTTTCACCTCTCCCCGCGCGCGGGGAGAGGTCGGCGCGTAGCGCCGGGAGGGAGCCTATCGCATGCGTGGATAAGCTCATCCTGGAGGCAAACCGATGTTTGATCTCAAGGAGCTGGAACGCACGCATGAGATGGTCGGCCAGGCCGTGCCGCCGACACCGGCACATGCCTGGCCGCTGCTCGCCCAGCGGCTCGGTGCGCATGTCGTCGTCAAGCACGAGAACCATACGCCGACCGGCGCCTTCAAGGTGCGCGGCGGGCTGGTCTATCTCGAACGCCTGAAGCGCGAGCGGCCGCATGTGCCGGGGATCATTTCCGCCACGCGCGGCAACCACGGCCAGAGTCTCGCGTTCGCGGCGAGCCGTCACGGCGTGCCGGCGACGATCTATGTTCCGCATGGCAATTCGGTCGAGCAAAATCGCGCGATACGCGGATTTGGCGCCGAGCTTGTCGAGCATGGCGAGGATTTTCAGGCGGCACGCGAGGAGGCCTATCGCCGCGCCGAGACGAACGGGCTGGAAATCGTGCCGGCATTCCATCCCGATCTCGTCCTGGGTGTCGCGACCTATGCGCTCGAATTACTGCGGAAGGCGCGGGATCTCGACGTTCTCTATGTTCCGATCGGGCAGGGCTCCGGCATTTGCGGCTGTATCCTGGCGCGCGATCTGCTTGGCCTGAAGACGGAAATCGTCGGCGTGCAGTCGACCGAAGCGCCGTCCTATGCGCTGTCGTTTGCGGCAGGCAAGGTGGTGACGACCAAAACCAGCAACACGCGCGCCGACGGTGTGGCGACACGCATTCCCGATGCCGACGCGGTCGCGATCATCTGCAAGGGCGCCTCCCGCGTCGCGCAGGTGAGCGACGACGAAATCGCCTCGGCGATGCGGGCCTATTGGACCGATACCCACAATCTTGCGGAAGGCGCCGGCGCGGCTGCGCTGGCGGCTGCTCTGCAGGAGAAGAAGAAACTTGGAGGCAAGGTCGTCGGCCTCGTTTTGAGCGGCGGCAATATCGATTTTGACCGATTTCGCCGCTGGGTCGGGCCGGATGCCGTTGCCGCAGATCAACGGGTGATGGCGTGACAGGAAACGAAGGGGACTTGAGATGAACCAGCCCGCATCCGCCTATTTCCTCGAAGATCGCCACGTCCCGAACGAGACGCACACGTTCTCGGTGCTCGTGCAGAACGAGCCCGGCGTGCTCGCGCGCGTGATCGGGCTGTTTTCGGGCCGCGGCTACAACATCGAAAGCCTCACGGTCTCGGAGACCGAGAGCCAGAAGCATCTCTCGCGCATCACCATCGTCACCACGGGAACGCCGATGGTGATCGAGCAGATCAAGCACCAGCTCGACCGCATGGTGCCGGTCTATCGCGTGGTCGACATGACGCTCGCGGGCCGCTCGATCGAGCGCGAGCTCGCGATGGTGAAGGTGCGCGGCACCGGCGACAACCGGGTCGAGGCCTTGCGTCTGGCGGACGCGTTCCGGGCGCGGGTGATCGATGCGACGACGGAAAGTTTTGTGTTCGAGATCACAGGCAATACCGCAAAAATCAATCAGTTTATCGACCTGATGCGCCCGCTTGGACTGGTCGAGGTGTCCCGCACCGGCGTCGCCGCGATCGGGCGCGGGCCCGAAGGGATGTGAACCATGCTGGCGCGCGACTGGTACTACAACGAACGTGGGCGGATCGGGCTCGAACCCGCGGTTGCCTCGATCTATGACCGCCACGACGACAATGACCTGCGCGCCCGCGCCGCGCTGAAGATGCTGGGCGTGCAACGCGGCTGGCGGGTCGCCGATATCGGCTGCGGCAATGGTGTGCTCGCGACCGAAGCGGCGCTGATGGGCGCCGAGGTCGACGCCATCGATATTTCGCCGGCGATGCTCGCGCTTGCCGAAATTTACGCGCGAGACCGCAAGGCTCCGGTGCGCACCCAATCGGCCGGGCTGCTCAGCTTCGCCTATCAGCCCAATTCCTATGACCTCATCGTCAGCGAATTCACGCTGCATCATCTGCCGGATTTCTGGAAGGCAGTGGCGATGTCGCGGATCTTCGCCGCGTTGAAGCCCGGCGCGAATTTCTATCTGCGCGACATCGTGTTCGTCAGCATGCCCGACAGCAGCGATCGCAACGTCGAGCAATGGGCCGATTTCAACATCAAGAACCACGAGTTCGCCCGTGACAGCGTCGTCACCCATATGCGCGATGAATATTCCACCTTCGGCTGGGTGATGGAGCGCATGCTGACCGAGGTCGGTTTCACGCTGGTCTCGACCGATTATCACGCGCCGTTGCACGGCACCTATCTGCTGCAGAAGCCGAAGCCGGGCGGGCAAGGCTAGAAACAAGAACAAGAAAATGAAGCCGGCCGACATTGGCATTGCCGTCCTGGTGGCGGTCATCTGGGGACTTGCGTTCGTCGCGAGCCGGATTGCGCTCGACGAATTGCCGCCGGAATTGATGACGACGCTGCGCTTTGCCATCGCGGCGCTGCCTTGCCTGTTCGTGCGCAAGCCGAAGGTGTCGTGGCTGCTGCTGATCGGAATCAGCGCCAGCCTGTTCCTTGGTCAGTTTCTCGCGCAATCGATTGCGATCGCGCGCGGCGTGCCGGTCGGGCTCGCCAGCGTGATCGTGCAGAGCCAGGCGCTGTTCACCATCGGCTTTGCCGCGATCATCTTCCGGGAAGTCCCGACGCCTATGCAGGGCGTGGGTATCGCCATCTCGGCCGTGGGCCTGCTGATGATCTGCGGCACCGTCGGTTATGACTTCAGCGTCGCGGCGTTTGCGGTGCTGATGATCTCACCGATCGCCTTTGCGATCGGCAATCTCCTGCTGCGGCCGGCGCAGGGCGCGCGCATGTTCGACCTGTTCGCCTGGCTGTGCCTCTACGCCGCCATTCCCTTGTTCGGCCTCACCATGGTCACCGTCGGACCCGGGGCGACCTGGCAGGCGCTGTCGCATTTGTCGCCGCTTGGTATCGTTAGCATGGTCTTTGTCGGCGGCGTCTCGACCTGCATCGCTTATTGGCTGTGGGGTCGGCTGTTGCGGGACCACCCCGCGGCCCAAGTCGTGCCGTTCGCGCTGCTGGTGCCGTTCGTCGGCTCCGCCGCCTCCAGCCTCGTATTCGGCGAGAAGTTCGGAACATTACGGCTCGCCGGCATGGTCACCGTGATCGGCGGCATCGCCGTCATCCTGCTGGCCAGGCGCCCCAAAACCCTGCCGGAAGTCGCGGGAGCCTGAGATGTCGAACCAACTCCTGTTCGCCTTTGTCGTGTTCGCCATCGTGATGTTCATCACCCCGGGGCCGAACAACATCATGGTCCTGTCGTCGGGCCTCACCCACGGCTTTCGGCGCACCGTGCCGCATATCGCCGGCATCACCATCGGCTTCGCCTTCATGATCGCGGCGGTGGGCCTCGGCTTCGGCACCGTCTTCGTCGCTTTCCCGGTGCTGCAGACGATTCTGAAATATGCCGGCGCCGCCTACCTGGTTTATCTCGCCGCCGCGATCGCGCTGTCGGGCCCTCCCAAGGCCAACGCCGCCGCCGGACGCGGCCCGATGACCTTCTGGGGCGCGGCGCTGTTCCAGTGGGTCAATGTCAAAGGCTGGGTCATGGTGATCGGCACCATTACGGCCTATGCGGCGATCGCGCGCTTCCCCTGGAACATCGCGATCCAGACCGTGCTGGCACTGGTTTTGGGAACGATATCGACCTCGATCTGGACGTGGTTCGGCAGCGCGCTGCGGCCGTTCCTGACGTCCGAGCGGGCCGTGCGTGTATTCAACATCGTCATGGCGATCCTGCTGCTCGCCTCCCTCATTCCGGTCTTCATGGAAGCATGATGGGGCAGCACACCATGCGAGAACAGGGTTTCCACATGGAGCCGAAATGTTCTAGACAGCGCCGGAAATTTACCGGGCGACCCGGCGGTCCCACTCATCTAAAAGCCTGATTAACCAGCCGATTTCGGCCTCACCTCAAGGAAACGACCATGCGTGTTTATTACGATCGCGACGCCGACCTGAACCTGATCAAGGGCAAGAAGGTCGCCATCGTCGGCTATGGCAGCCAGGGCCACGCCCATGCGCTCAACCTGAAGGATTCCGGCGTCAAGGAAGTCTCCATCGCGCTCCGCAAGGGCTCGGCCTCGGCCAAGAAGGCCGAAGCCGCCGGCTTCAAGGTGCTGGAAGTGGCGGAGGCCGCCAAATGGGCCGATCTCGTGATGATGCTGACCCCGGACGAGCTGCAGGGCGACATCTACCGCGAGCATCTCCACGACAACATGAAAAAGGGCGCTGCGCTCGTGTTTGCGCACGGCCTCAACGTGCACTTCAACCTGCTCGACCCGCGCCCGGACCTCGACGTGCTGATGATCGCGCCGAAGGGACCCGGCCACACCGTGCGCTCCGAATATCAGCGCGGCGGCGGCGTGCCCTGCCTGATCGCCATCGCCAAGGATTCTTCCGGCAACGCCCATGACCTCGGCCTCAGCTATGCCTCGGCGATCGGCGGCGGCCGCGCCGGCATCATCGAGACCACCTTCAAGGAAGAATGCGAGACCGACCTGTTCGGCGAGCAAGTCGTGCTCTGCGGCGGCCTGGTCGAGCTGATCAAGGGCGGCTACGAGACCCTGGTCGAGGCCGGCTACGCCCCTGAGATGGCCTATTTCGAGTGCCTGCACGAGGTGAAGCTGATCGTCGACCTGATCTATGAAGGCGGCATC
>DATMNV010000015.1:0-9187 GCA_035568535.1 Bradyrhizobium sp. | reverse complement strand
GCACCTTGATGCACATGACACGGCGTGCGCCTGAATTATCGGCCACGTCGAGGTTGGTCTGCATCTGAATCATTGATGCACCTCGTCCTCTTTTCTCGCGCGAAGTTGCGCCTAAAAATTTTCCCGAAAGTCGAAATCCGGCCAGGCCGGATTCGACCTTTAGGCCGTTTTCTGATGTTCGCCCCGGACCACCGTCCAGCGCTTCAATTTCGAGATCGGCTTGCTTTCCTCGATCCACACCGTGTCGCCCGGCTTGAATTCGTTCTTCTCGTCGTGCGCATGGTAGTTTTTCGAACGGCGGATCGTCTTCTTGTAGATCGGATGGGTGAAGCGGCGATCGACGCGCACCACAACCGTCTTGGACTGCTTGTCGCTGACGACCACGCCTTGAAGCGTACGTTTCGGCATGTTCAGTCCCCTACTTCTTCTTCGCGCGGACTTGCGCGGCAATGGTCTTGATGCGGGCGATGTCGCGGCGGGTTTCACGCAGCCGCGACGTGTTCTCCAGCTGCCCCGTTGCGCGCTGGAAGCGGAGGTTGAAGCGCTCCTTCTTCAGATTGAGGACGGCATCGTCCATCTGATCGGGGCTCATCGCGCGGATATCGGCAATCTTCATCTTGGCCATGGCCGTCTTCCCTATTCCGCGATGCGCGCGACGAAGCGCGTCTTGATCGGCAGCTTCGCAGCCGCCAGCGCCAGCGCTTCCTTCGCGGTCTGCACCGTCACGCCGTCGATTTCGAAGATCACCCGGCCGGGCTTGACCCGCGCCACCCACAGTTCCGGCGTACCCTTGCCGGAGCCCATGCGCACTTCTGCGGGCTTCTTCGACACCGGGACATCCGGGAAGATACGAATCCAGACCCGCCCCGCACGCTTCATGTGACGGGTCAGCGCCCGGCGGGCGGCCTCGATCTGACGCGCGGTGATGCGCTCGGGCGCCATCGCCTTCAGGCCGAACTGACCGAATGACAACGCCGCGCCTGAAGTCGCGGTGCCGTGGATGCGGCCCTTATGCGCCTTCCGGAATTTGGTTTTCTTTGGTTGCATCATGGCGTTGAGCCCTCAAACCGTCTCTGTCTTTAGGCCGCTGCGGCATCGCGGCGGGGCCGCGAACCTTCACCCTCGGCCATCTTCTTGTCCTGGGCCATCGGATCGTGCTCGAGGATTTCGCCCTTGAAGATCCAGACCTTGACGCCGCAGGTGCCGAACGTCGTGAACGCGGTCGCCACGCCGTAATCGATGTCGGCGCGCAGCGTATGCAGGGGCACGCGGCCTTCGCGGTACCATTCCATGCGCGCGATCTCGGCGCCGCCCAGACGGCCCGAGCAGTTGATGCGGATGCCCTCGGCGCCCAGACGCATCGCCGACTGCACCGCGCGCTTCATGGCGCGGCGGAACGCGACGCGGCGCTCGAGCTGTTGCGCAATCGATTCGGCGACCAGCGTGGCGTCAAGCTCGGGCTTGCGGATCTCGACGATGTTGATCACGACATCGGAAGCCGTGATGTCGGCAACGCGCTTGCGCAGCTTGTCGATGTCGGCGCCCTTCTTGCCGATCACGACACCCGGACGCGCCGAGTGGATCGTCACCCGGCACTTCTTGTGCGGACGCTCGATCACGATTCTCGCCACCGCCGCCTGCTTGAGCTCCTTGTGCAGGATCTCGCGGATCTTGACGTCCTCGTGCAACAACTTGCCGTATTCGTTCTTGCCCGCGAACCAGCGGGAATCCCACGTCCGGTTGATGCCAAGGCGCAAGCCAATTGGATTGATCTTCTGACCCATCGTATTCTCCCGCGCTCCGTTAAGCGCTCGCCTCGACCTGACGAACGACGATCGTCAGCTGCGAGAACGGTTTAAAGACACGACCCGAGCGGCCGCGGCCGCGCGGAGCGAAACGCTTCATGACGATGCCGTTGCCGACATGCGCTTCCGCAACGACCAGATCGTCGACATCGAGGTCGTGATTGTTCTCGGCATTGGCGATCGCCGATTCCAGGCACTTCTTGACGTCGCCCGCGATCCGCTTGCGCGAAAACTGCAGGTCCGCGAGCGCAGCCGAGGCCTTCCTGCCGCGGATCAGTTGCGCGACCAGGTTCAGCTTTTGCGGGCTCACCCGCAGCATCCTGGCGACCGCCTTGGCCTCGTTCTCGGCGAGGCTCCGTTCGCGCTTTGGTTTGCTCATCGCTTAAGTCCTCAAGCCTTCTTGGCTTTCTTGTCGCCCGAATGGCCGTGGAAGGTACGCGTCGGCGAGAACTCGCCGAATTTGTGACCCACCATTTCCTCGTTCACCGATACCGGCACATGCTTCTGGCCGTTGTAGACGCCGAACACCAGGCCGACGAACTGCGGCAGGATGGTGGAGCGGCGGCTCCAGATCTTGATGACGTCGTGACGGCCGGACGCACGCGCTGCATCTGCCTTCTTGAGCAGCGAGCCTTCGACGAACGGGCCTTTCCAGACTGAACGAACCATGTCCGGCGTTCCTTACTTCTTCCGCTTGTGGCGGCTGATGAGAATGAATTTGTTGGTCGACTTGTTGGAGCGTGTCTTCTTGCCCTTGGTCGGCTTGCCCCATGGGGTCACCGGGTGACGGCCGCCCGAAGTGCGGCCTTCGCCACCGCCGAGCGGATGGTCGACCGGGTTCATCGAGACGCCGCGGTTATGGGGCTTGCGCCCGAGCCAGCGGTTGCGGCCGGCCTTGCCGATCGAGATATTCATGTGATCCGGGTTCGACACCGCGCCGATGGTGGCGGTGCAGCGGCCGTGAACCAGGCGCTGCTCGCCCGAGTTCAGGCGGATGATCACATATTCCTGGTCGCGGCCGACGATCTGGGCGTAGGTGCCGGCAGAGCGCGCCAGCTGGCCACCCTTGCCGATCTTCAGTTCCACATTGTGGATGATGGTGCCGACCGGCATGTTGCCGAGCGGCATGACATTGCCCGGCTTGACGTCGACGTGGGCGCCGGCGATCACGGTATCACCGACCGAAAGCCGCTGCGGCGCCAAGATATAGGCCTGGGTGCCGTCGGCGTATTTCACCAGCGCGATGAAAGCGGTGCGGTTGGGATCGTATTCCAGCCGCTCGACGGTCGCCGGCATGTCGAGCTTGGCGCGCTTGAAGTCGACGATGCGATAGGCCCTCTTGTGGCCGCCGCCGCGGAAGCGCACGGTGATACGCCCGAGATTGTTGCGACCGCCATTCGACAGCTTGCCCTCGGTCAACGCCTTGACCGGCTTGCCCTTGTAGAGCGCCGAACGGTCGACAATGATCAGCTGACGCTGGCCCGGTGTCGTGGGGTTGAATGTTTTCAGTGCCATCGCTGTGCCGCCTTATAGCCCGGTAGTGACGTCAATGCGGTGGCCCTCTTCGAGGGTCACTACAGCGCGCTTGACATCCGACTGCGAACCGAAAGTGCCGCGGAAGACCTTGGTCTTGCCCTTGCGCACCAGCGTGTTCACGCTCTTGACCTTGACGTCGAACAGCTTCTCGACGGCTTCCTTGATCTGCGGCTTGGTGGCCTTGCTCGCGACCTTGAACACCACCTTGTTGTGTTCGGAGGCCATCGTCGCCTTTTCGGTGACGACGGGAGCGACGATGACGTCGTAGTGGCGCGGATCGATGTTCTTCATTTGAAGCGCGCCTCCAACGCATCGACCGCCGCTTTGGTCAGCACCAGCTTCTGACGGCGCAGAATGTCATAGACGTTGATGCCCTGGATCGGCAGCACGTCGATATTCGGAATGTTGCGGGCGGCGGTGGCAAAACCCGCATTGAGTTCCGCCCCGTCAATGATCAAGGCGTTGGTCAGGCCGAGGCCGGAGAAATGTCCGACCAGCCCCCTGGTTTTCGCATTTTCCAGCGCAGCCTTGTCAATCACGATCAGGCCGCCATCCTTGGCCTTGGCGGAGAGCGCATGGCGCAGCGCCAGCGCACGAATCTTTTTCGGCAGATCGGTCGCGTGCGAACGCACCACGGGACCGAACGCGCGGCCGCCGCCGCGAAACTGCGGAACCCGCGCCGAACCGTGACGGGCGCCGCCGGTGCCCTTCTGCTTGTACATTTTCTTTCCGGTGCGCCAGACATCGGCGCGACCTTGCGTCTTATGGGTTCCGGCCTGGCGCTTGTTGAGTTGCCACTGCACGCAGCGCTGGATGATGTCCTTGCGCGGCTCGAGACCAAAGATCTCGTCGGAAAGCTGAACCGAGCCTGCGGCCTTGCCTTCGAGGGTCGTGACTTTCAATTCCATCTCACGCGCCCTCCTGCTGGGCCGGCGCTTCGGCCGCCTTCTCGCCGCCGGCGACCTTGAACTTGCCGGGCTTCGGAGCGTCCTTCGGCAGCGGCTTCTTCACCGCATCGCGCACCGCGATCCATCCGCCCTTGGAGCCAGGAACGGCGCCCTCGACCAGGATCAGGCCACGCTCGACATCGGTCTGCACCACCCGCAGATTGAGGGTGGTGATGCGATCGACGCCCATGTGACCGGGCATCTTCTTGTTCTTGAAGGTCTTGCCGGGATCCTGACGCTGACCGGTCGAACCGATCGAACGGTGCGAGATCGAAACGCCGTGGGTGGCGCGAAGGCCGCCGAAATTCCAGCGCTTCATGCCGCCGGCAAAACCCTTGCCGACGGAGGTGCCGGTGACGTCGACGAACTGGCCAACGACAAAATGGTCGGCCTGAATCTCGGCGCCGACCGGGATCAGCGCGTCTTCCGACACGCGGAACTCGGTGACCTTGCGCTTGGGCTCGACCTTGGCGACCGCGAACTGGCCGCGTTCGGCCTTCGGCATATAGACGGTCTTGCGCGAGCCCGATCCGAGCTGCAACGCGACGTAACCGTTCTTCTCGGTCGTGCGGTGACCGACGACCTGGCAATTGCCCAGCTTGAGCACGGTCACAGGGATATGTTCGCCGGTCTCGGTAAAGACCCGCGTCATCCCGACCTTTTGTGCGATCACTCCGGAGCGCATCTTCGTGCTTCCTGTTGTTGCTGTCCGCTGATTTTCACGGACGGGAGCTAAAGGTTAGAGCTTGATTTCGACGTCGACGCCGGCAGCAAGATCGAGCTTCATCAGCGCGTCCACGGTCTGCGGTGTCGGATCGACAATGTCGAGAAGGCGCTTGTGCGTGCGCATCTCGAATTGCTCGCGGCTCTTCTTGTCGACATGCGGCGAACGGTTGACGGTGAACTTCTCGATGCGGGTCGGCAGCGGAATGGGTCCGCGAACCTGGGCACCCGTCCGTTTCGCCGTGTTCACGATCTCGCGCGTCGACGAATCGAGAATCCGATGGTCGAACGCCTTGAGACGTATGCGGATGTTCTGGCCGTTCATAGCCGTAATCTTTCTTGGTGAGTGGCGAGTAGCGAATAGCGAATGGACCTCCATCCGCTACTCGCCATTCCCTATTCGCTTCCTTACTCGATGATGCTTGCGACGACGCCGGCGCCGACGGTGCGGCCTCCTTCGCGAATCGCAAAGCGCAACTTTTCTTCCATCGCGATCGGCACGATTAGATGCACTTCCATCGCGATGTTGTCGCCCGGCATCACCATCTCGGTGCCTTCGGGCAGGTGCACGACACCGGTCACGTCGGTGGTACGGAAGTAGAACTGCGGCCGATAATTGGTGAAAAACGGGGTGTGACGTCCGCCCTCCTCCTTGGTGAGGATGTAGGCCTCGGCCTTGAACTTGGTGTGCGGCTTCACCGAACCCGGCTTGCACAGCACCTGACCGCGCTCGACTTCCTCACGCTTGGTGCCGCGGAGCAGCGCACCGATGTTGTCGCCCGCCTGGCCCTGATCGAGCAGCTTGCGGAACATTTCGACGCCGGTGACGATGGTCTTCTGCGTGTCGCGCAAGCCCACGATCTCGATTTCGTCGCCGACCTTGACGATGCCGCGCTCGACGCGGCCGGTCACCACGGTGCCGCGGCCCGAGATCGAGAACACGTCTTCCACCGGCATCAGGAACGGCTGGTCGATCGGACGTTCCGGCTGCGGAATGTACTCGTCGACATTGCGCATCAGTTCGAGGATCGAGTCATGACCGAGCTTCCGGTCCTTGTCTTCGAGGGCGGCCAGTGCCGAGCCCTTGATAATCGGGATCTTGTCGCCCGGGAAATCGTACTTCGAGAGAAGTTCGCGCACCTCCAGCTCGACCAACTCGAGCAGCTCCGGATCGTCCACCATGTCGCACTTGTTGAGGTAGACGACCATCGCGGGGACGCCGACCTGCTTGGCGAGCAGGATGTGTTCGCGGGTCTGCGGCATCGGGCCGTCGGCCGCCGACACCACCAGGATGGCGCCGTCCATCTGCGCCGCGCCGGTGATCATGTTCTTCACGTAGTCGGCATGGCCCGGGCAGTCGACGTGGGCGTAGTGCCGCTTCTGGGTTTCGTATTCGACGTGCGCCGTCGAGATCGTGATGCCGCGCGCCTTCTCTTCCGGCGCCTTGTCGATCTGGTCGTACGCCGTGAACGTTGCACCGCCGGTTTCCGCCAACACCTTGGTGATCGCCGCCGTCAGCGACGTCTTGCCATGGTCGACGTGACCGATCGTTCCGATGTTGCAGTGCGGTTTAGTGCGTTCAAACTTTGCTTTGGCCATTTGACTCTCCGTTCAGTCGTTAGCTGCCACCAACGACAATCAGGCAAACTTCTTCTGGACTTCCGCCGACACGTTTGCCGGCGCTTCCGCGTAGTGGTCGAACTGCATCGTAAAGGTTGCGCGCCCCTGGCTCATCGAACGCAGGTTATTCACGTAACCGAACATGTTCATGAGCGGCACCATGGCATTGATGACGTTGGCGTTGCCGCGCATGTCTTGACCCTGGATCTGTCCGCGCCGCGAATTCAGGTCGCCGATGACCGAACCGGTGTAATCTTCCGGCGTCACCACCTCGACCTTCATGATCGGTTCGAGCAGCACCGACTTGCCCCGCTGCAGCGCTTCGCGGAAACAGGCGCGCGTCGCGATTTCGAAGGCCAGCGCCGAGGAGTCGACGTCGTGGTACTTTCCGTCGATCAGCTGCACCTTGACGTCAACCACCGGGAAGCCCGCGACCACGCCGGAGGACAGGACGCTCTCGACGCCCTTTTCGACGCCGGGGATGTATTCCTTGGGCACGGCGCCGCCGACGACCTTGGATTCGAACTCGTAACCCTTGCCGGGCTCGTTCGGTTCGACCACGAGCGTCACCGCGGCGAACTGACCGGTACCGCCGGTCTGCTTCTTGTGAGTGTAGCTGTGCTCGACCCGCTGGGTGATGC
Source organism: Bradyrhizobium sp. (assembly GCA_035568535.1). GTDB lineage: Bacteria > Pseudomonadota > Alphaproteobacteria > Rhizobiales > Xanthobacteraceae > Bradyrhizobium. The sequence goes on along the minus strand of DATMNV010000015.1, from coordinate 1,915 downwards.
GCTCGCGGAACGCCACCTGCGGCGCGCCGATATTGGCGTCAACCTTGTAGGTGCGCTTGAGGATATCGACCTTGATGTCGAGATGTAGTTCGCCCATGCCCTTGAGGATGGTCTGGCCGGACTCCTGATCGGTGGTGACGCGGAACGAGGGATCTTCCGCGGCGAGCTTTGCCAGCGCCACGCCGAGCTTTTCCTGGTCGGCCTTCGACTTCGGCTCGATCGCGATCTCGATGACGGGCTCCGGAAATTCCATCTTTTCCAGAATCACCGACTTGTTGGCATCGCACAGCGTGTCGCCGGTGCGCGCTTCCTTCAGCCCCGCCAGCGCGACGATGTCGCCGGCATAGGCTTCCTTGATGTCCTCGCGATTGTTGGCGTGCATCAGCAGCATGCGGCCGATGCGCTCCTTGCGATCGCGCGTCGAATTGATGACACCGGTGCCCGACACAAGCGTGCCTGAATAAATGCGGCAGAAGGTGATAGTCCCGACGAACGGGTCGTCCATGATCTTGAAGGCGAGCAGCGCTAAGGGCTCCTTGTCGTTGGCCTTGCGCACCACTTCATTGCCATCCTCGTCGGTGCCCTTGATGGCGGGCACGTCGACGGGCGACGGCAGGTAGTCGACCACCGCATCGAGCAGCGGCTGCACGCCCTTGTTCTTGAACGCCGAGCCGCACAGCACAGGATAGAAGGCGCCCGACAGCACGGCCTTGCGGATCAGCCTCTTCAGCGTCGCCTCATCGGGCTCCTTGCCGTCGAGGAAGGCGGCCAAGGCGTCATCATCGAGCTCGACGGCGGCTTCCACCATCTTCTCGCGATATTCCTTGGCCTGATCGAGCAGGTCGGCGGGGATGTCGACATAGTCGAATTTCGCGCCGAGCGATTCATCGTTCCAGACAATGCCCTTCATCTTCACGAGGTCGATGACGCCCTTGAAGTTGTTCTCGGCTCCGATCGGAAGCTGGATCGCAATGGGTCTCGCGCCGAGGCGATCGACGATGTCGGCGAGGCACTTGAAGAAGTCGGCGCCGGTCTTGTCCATCTTGTTGGCGAAGACGATGCGCGGAACGCGGTACTTGTCGCCCTGGCGCCAGACGGTTTCGGTCTGCGGCTCGACGCCCTGGTTGGAATCGAGCACGCATACCGCGCCGTCGAGCACGCGAAGCGAGCGCTCGACCTCGATCGTGAAGTCAACGTGGCCGGGCGTGTCGATGATGTTCAGACGCTTGCCGTTCCAGAACGCGGTGGTCGCGGCCGAGGTGATGGTGATGCCGCGCTCCTGCTCCTGCTCCATCCAGTCCATCGTCGCGGCACCTTCGTGCACTTCGCCGATCTTGTGGCTCTTGCCGGTGTAATAGAGGATGCGCTCGGTGGTCGTAGTCTTGCCGGCATCGATATGCGCCATGATACCGAAGTTACGGTAGTCCTCGATGGAATGTTGGCGGGGCATGGGTTGTTCCTTAAAATTCCGTTGTTTCGCCGTTACCAGCGATAGTGCGAGAAGGCGCGGTTGGCTTCCGCCATCCGGTGCACGTCTTCACGCTTCTTGACGGCGTTCCCCCGGTTGTTCGACGCGTCGAGCAGCTCCGCCGAGAGCCGCTCCGTCATGGTCTTTTCGTTGCGCTCGCGCGCTGCCGTGATGATCCAGCGAATCCCCAGCGCCTGCCGGCGTACCGTGCGGACTTCGACCGGCACCTGATAGGTGGCGCCGCCGACGCGCCGCGAGCGGACTTCGATCGTCGGCATCACGTTTTCCAGCGCCTGCTCGAAAACCGTGAGCGGGCTCTGCTTGGTCTTGGACTCGATCATGCCGAGCGCGCCGTAGACGATGCCTTCGGCGACCGACTTCTTCCCGGCGTACATCACCGAGTTCATGAATTTGGTAATGATGATGTTTCCGAATTTCGGATCCGGA
>DATMNV010000014.1:0-38123 GCA_035568535.1 Bradyrhizobium sp. | reverse complement strand
ATTCCCTACGGCTCGTCCGGCCCCTATGGCACGCTGCACATTGCGATGGAGATGTTTGCGGCAAGTGCCGGCATCAAGCTGTTGCACGTGCCGTTCCGCGGCGCCGGTCCCGCGCTGACCGCGCTGCTGTCGGGCACCGTGCAGGCGCTCGCTTCCGCACCGGGGACGCTGAAGCAGCAGGTCGAGGACGGCAAGATGCGCGTGCTCGCCAATTGGGGCGCCGAGCGGATCGCGAGCTTTCCCGACCTGCCGACGTTCAAGGAGCTCGGCTACAAGGATGTCGAGTTCTACATCTGGGCGGGACTGTTCGCGCAGAGTGCGCTGCCTTCGCCGATCATGACGCGGCTGCGCGAAGCGATGGCGCAGGCAGTGAAAGCGCCCGAGGTGGTGAAGACGTTCGAGACCGCGGGCAGCCCGGTCGCCTACATGGACGCGCCGGAGTTTTCAAAGTTCATCGCAGACGACAGTGCGCGCCTGATCGCGGCGGTGAAGAAGATCGGCAAGGTCGAATAGGTTCCGGCTTCGCTCGACAACAGCTTCACTTTTTGTTGTCTGCGCGAACGTTCGTTGGCCGCATTCATTTGCAAGCTTTGCGACCTCAACGCCGCACGGAACTCCCGTGCGCTCTCGACAACGAAACGAAACGAAAGGACCTGGACATGCGAACGCGGCACATTGTCCTGACCCTTGCGTTGGCGATTGGCGGTCTCGGTGCCGCAGCCGGCGCGGCCCCCGCAGAAGAATATCGGGGAACTTGGGAACAGCAGATGGCCTGCACGCCCGATGTGTGGCGGCTCTGCAGTGACCAGATTCCCGATGCGAATCGTATCGTGGCGTGCCTGCAACAGAATGCGCCGAATCTTTCGAGCGGCTGTCGTGCGGTGTTTCAATCCAACAACAACATGCCGCAGTCGCAGGCCGTTCCACCGCCGCGCGGACGCGTTGCGCCGCCGACCGCACGCAACGCGCCGCCGCCACCGGCGCGCCCGAGCTATGACGACGATGATGATTAGGGGCGATTAGAGAGACGCGCGGCGTTGCCGCGCGTCCTCTTGTTCACACAGCCGTCGGCATCTTCCAGCCGCCAAAACTCTTTTCCAGATGCGCGGCCAGTGCGAGCGCGACATCCTCGCGCCATGGCCTGGCTGCGACCTGGACGTTGAGCGGCAGCCCTTCCGGCGATGTGCCGATGCGCACGGTGGCCGACGGCCATCCCGTCAGATTGTACATCTGCGCGTAGCCGAATCCCTTGCGATTGGCTTCATCGAAGCTCGTGCCATGCAGGAGCGCCGGGTAGGGCGCGACCGGCGACAGCACCGCGTCGTAATTCTCCATGAAACGCAACATGGAATTCCTGAACAGGTCCCAGCGTACGAAGGCGGCCAGCGCTTCAGTCGTAGAGGCCATCGCGGGCGCGACCGAGTAGGTCAGCGCCTTCTCGAACAGCGGCGAGATCGGATCGCTGCCGATGCTCTTGAGGAACGCGCGCGTTCCCGCGCCGCCATCGCCGCGGCTCATGTCGAAATAGACGGTGGCAGCCTTCTCTGCATCCGGCGTCCTCTTCTCCTCGACCTTGACGCCGGCATCCGCGAGCGCCTTGGCGGCATCGCGCACCGCGGCCGTGATCTCCCTGGTCGGGCTCGCCACGCCGTCATCGTCGAACCAGGCGAGCTTCAATCCGCCAAGCGACACGGTTTTGGGATCGAGCAGGGGCATGCCGACGATCGAGGCGTCGCGGTAATCGGGCCCCGCGATGATCGGCAGCGCCAGCGCGAGGTCTTGCACGTGCCGCGAGATCAGGCTGACATGAAACACCGGCGCGCGGGCGCCTAACGGCAACGGGAATTGCCCGGTGCGCGGCACGCGCCCCGACGTGGGCTTGATCGCGGCAAGGCCGCAGAAATGCGCGGGGATGCGGATGCTGCCGCCGGCGTCGGTACCCAGCCCAAGCGGCGAGCCGCAGGCGGCGATAATCGCGGCTTCGCCACCGCTGCTGCCGCCCGGTGTGCGCGCGAGGTCGTAGGGGTTGTTGGTGCGGCCATAGACCAAATTGTCGCTTTCGACCGCGCCGGCAAGCTCCGGCACGTTGGTCTTGCCGAGGAAGATCGCACCGGCCGCGCGCAGCCGCGCCACCGCGGTCGCGTCGGCCTTCGGCACATAATTGGCGCGGCCCTTGGTGCCGCCGGTGCAGATCACGCCTTCGGTCTCGAGCGTATCCTTGATGGTCATGGGCACGCCATGCAGCGGCCCCTTGATCTCGCCGCGCGCCAGCGCCGCGTCCGCTTCGTCCGCCTGCTTGCGCGCGGAGTCGGCGGTGAACTGCACGACGGCGTTGAGTTTCGGATTGACCGCAGCGATCCGCTCCAGATGCGCCTCGACGACCTCCTTCGACGAAAGCTTCTTCGCGCGGATGGCCTCAGCCAGTTCATTCGCCGATGACGTGATGATAGGGTTGCTGGTTTCGGCTGCCGCTTTCGCGGGCGTGCTGATGAAATTCTGTCCGGCTGCGGCCGCGGCGCCCACCAGAGCGACCGAGCCCAAAAAGTCGCGTCGCGCGATCTTGTCGCTCATTGGATATCCGATCCTGTGTTGTCCGGCGCGGCTAGAAGATTTTATTTCGCGTGAATGTGCAAGCGCCGCGTAGATAACCGGCGCGTGCACTCGTCGTGCTCAGGCGGATGTGAAGCGGAATAAAAAGATCAAGCCGGGGTCTGGCAAACATCGACCCATTCGGCGCCGACGAGAGCGGCCATCCGCTCGGGCGCGATGCGCACCGCGCTGTGGGTCGAACCTGCGGCCGGAACCACGATGTCGAAGGCCTTCATCGAGACGTCGCAATAGGTGGCGAGCGGCGTCTTCAGGCCGAACGGGCAGACGCCGCCGACTTCATGACCGGTGATCTCGGCGACTTCCTCGAGGCCGAGCATCTTTGGCTTGCCGCCGAACAGCGCCTTCACCTTCTTGTTGTCCATCCGCGAGGTGCCTGACGTGACGATCAGCACCACGCGCTCGCCGACCCTCAGCGACAGCGTTTTCGCGATCCGCGCCGGCTCGACGCCATAGGCAACGGCTGCAAGCGGCACCGTCGCCGAGCTCTGCTGCGATTCGATCACTGTGATGTCGGGGGCTTTTTCGGCGAAGAAGGTGCGAACGGATTCAAGACTCATGGAAGGCGACGACTTTCGGCAGTTCGGACAATGAGCGGATGCGATGGTCCACCTCGACGCCGAGCGCATCCATCTGTGTGCGTAGCGCCTTGTACAGCGTGAGCGGGGGCAGCGTCTCGCTCTCGACACAGGCGAGCGCCATCGCCTCCGGCGTCACCCGCTCGATCCAGGCGACATTGAGCCCGAAGGACTTGGCGCCGCAGGCGTCCCAGGGATTGGAGGAGACGAACAGCACATCTGCGGGCTGAACGCCGAGCTTCTCCTCGATCAGCGTGTAGGCCTCGGGGCTCGGCTTGAAAACCTTGTGTGCGTCGACGCTCAGGGTCGCCGTGAGCATCGTGTCGAGGCCGGTGTTCTTCACCAGCGCATTCAACATGTCCGGGCTGCCATTGGAGAGGATCGCGAGCTTCCTCTCCTCGAGCGATGCGAGCGCGGCCATCGCGTCCGGATAGAGATCGAGATGCAGATATTTGTCCATGAGACGCGCGAAGGTCGCGTCATCATATTGCAGTCCGAGAATGCGCAGCGTGTAGGCGAGCGAGTCCCGCGTCACGACGGAGAAATTCTGGTAGCGCCGCATCAGCGAGCGCAGCCAGGTATATTCGAGCTGCTTGATGCGCCAGACCTGGGTGATGATTTCGCCATAGCCGGGAAACGCCTCCTCGGTGACGTCAGCCACCGATTGCACGTCGTACAGCGTCCCATAGGCGTCGAACACGATGGCTTTGATGGTCACGACGCGAACTTTCCTTGTCGTAGCCCGCATGAGCGAAGCGATATGCGGGGTTTTTATTCCCGGGTGTCGCTTCGCTCACCCGGGCTACGATCGATATCAGATGCCCAAGATCTTCCTTGCGTTCGCCTTTAGCACTTTTGGCCTGATCTCGTCGCGGATTTCGAGCTTGGCGAAGTCGGACAGCCAGCGGTCCGGCGTGATCACCGGCCAGTCCGAGCCGAACAGCATCTTGTCCTGCAGGATCGAGTTGATGTAGCGCACCAGGATCGGCGGGAAATACTTCGGCGACCAGCCGGAGAGATCGATATAGACGTTCGGCTTGTGGGTCGCGACCGACAGCGCCTCCTCCTGCCAGGGGAAGGACGGGTGGGCCAGGATGATCTTCAAATCCGGAAAGTCGGCGGCGACATCGTCCATGTACATCGGGTTGGAATATTTCAGCCGCATGCCCATGCCGCCGGGCATGCCGCTCCCGACGCCGGTCTGGCCGGTGTGGAACAGCGCGATCGCGCCGCCGTCATTGATCGCCTCATAGAGCGGATAGGCCATGCGGTCGTTCGGGTAGAAGCCCTGCATGGTCGGATGGAATTTGAAGCCGCGGACGCCGTATTCCTCGATCAGCTTCTTCGCCTCGCGGACCCCGAGCTTGCCCTTGTGCGGATCGATCGAGACAAAGGGGATCAGCACGTCGAGATTTTCGGAGGCGACTTCCAGCATCTCGTAATTGTTGTAGCGGCGGAAACCGGTCTCGCGCTCGGCATCGACGGGGAAGATCACGGCGGCGATCTTCTTGGCACGATAATAGGTCGCGGTTTCCGGCACCGTCGGCGGATGCTTGTGCGGCGATTTGAAATATTCCGCCATCTGCGCCTGGAAATCGTCATAGCCGTCGTCGCCATGCATGCCGCATGGTTCTTCGGCATGGGTATGGATGTCGATTGCGACCACGCTTTCGATGTCGGGCAGTTTCAGCTTGGGCATATCCGTTTCCCGGCTTGATTGTACGGCTCGGCAAATTGATTATACTATATAACAAATTCCGCAAGGCGGCAGAACGAGATCGCGCACGACGGGAGGACGAGATGGCAGAGGCGGCAGCCTTCGAGACCGATTTCTGGAAAGACGCCAATCTGCGCAAGGTCTGGGACGAGATCATCCCGGGCGAGCCGCGCCAGACCATTCCCTACACGCTGACAAAGGAAGCGATCGAACTCTATTGCAGGGCGGTCGGCGAAACCCATCCGCTCTATTTCGACGAGGTCTTTGCGAAGACCACGCGCTATGGCGGGCTGGTCGCGCCGCCATCGATCCACATCCTGCTGATGTTCTCCTGCACGCCGGCGGACGACTGGATGCGCTCGCCCGGCACCGTCAATGCCGGGCAGTCCTGGAGCTACAACATCCCGGCGCGGCCCGGCGACGTCATCCGGCTCGAGGCGCGCGCGCTCGACAAGTTCATCAAGCGCGAGCGGCTGTTCGTCGTGCACGACAATGTCTTCTTCAATCAAAACAACGAAGTCATCTGCTCCGGCCGCGGCTGGACCATCCGGCCCAAATGAAAAAGCAAATGTGAGGAGGCGCGTATGAGCACAACGTTCGAAAGCCTGAAGGAAGGCGACACTATCGACGGGCCGGGCTTTGCGGTGTCGCGCGAATCCATCCGCCTGTTCTGCGATGCCTCGCTCGACTACAACCCGCTGCATCTCGACGACGATTACATGAAGGGCAATTTCGGCAAGACCCATTTCGGCGGGATCATCATGCACGGCATGAACAATTTCGGGCTGATCTCGCGCATGATCACCGACTGGGCTTATCCGGCCGGCGCAATCCATCGCCGCCTCGAGGCGCGCTGGGTCAAGCCGGTGCGGCCCGGCGACACCATCCAGCCCACCGGGATCGTCAAGTCGAAGCAGGTCACCGCAAGGTCGCGCTGGGTCGTGATCGACGTGACGGTGAAGAACCAGGCCGGTGAAAAGGTCGCGACCGGCGAAGCGATGGTCGAGTTTCCCTGAAGGCTGCGGCCGGTCGACAGTGGCTGAAAAAGCCGTGGCCGGGTTCCGCGGGCCGATTTTTCCTGCGATTTCAGGACCAAAGGGCGGTCGCGCAGAGCTGAATCCGCCGGAAAAGGGCCGCTTTGGATTGACATTTGCCCGCTCCATGGCTTAGAAACCGCGCCGTCCCGGGCGGTTGCCGCCAGCGGGAAAGATCCCATTTTTGCCAGATCCGGCCAGTCAACACGGCCTTCCAACGCAATCAGGATTCCGACAATGAAGGTCCGTAACTCGCTGAAATCGCTGCGCGGTCGCCATCGCGCCAACCGCCTGGTCCGCCGCAAGGGCCGGGTCTATGTGATCAACAAGGTCCAGCGCCGCTTCAAGGCGCGCCAGGGCTGATCGCAAGGGCTGATCGTCCCGACCTGCGAAAATCACAGCTGTTTGACGCGCTGCTGCTTTGCAGCGCGTTTTTGCGCGTCTAGACTTCGCCCATGACATTCCGACTCTCCCAGGCAATCCTGCTCGCCGCGACGCTCGTCGTCGCTCCCTCACTCGCTCTCGCGGCACCGGACAGCCCGAGCGCCGGCAAGCAGCGAAAGCTGCCGGAAGCCCCTGGCAAGCTGCCGAGGGTCGGCCCGGACCGTACCAAAGGGCTGGATTTCCTGTTCGGCGCGCTGAAGGCCGCGCCCGACGACGCCAGCGCCAAGCATGTCGAGGCGCGGATCTGGGCGATCTGGCTGCAGACCCCTAGCGACACCGCGGCGCTCTTGATGGCACGCGCCAAGGCCGCGATGGATGCGCAGCAGGCCGACGTCGCGCTGAAACTGCTCGATGCCATCGTCAAGCTGCGCCCGGACTATGTCGAAGCCTGGAACCGGCGCGCCACGCTGTACTACCTGAGGAACGACTACGCGCACTCGCTCGGCGACATCCAGCAGGTGCTCGCCCGCGAGCCCCGGCATTTCGGTGCGCTCGCCGGCCTCGGCATGATCATGCAGGACCTCGGCGACGACAAGCGCGCGCTGGAAGCCTTCCGCAAGGCGCTTGCGATCAACCCGCATCTGGAAAAGGTGCCGGAGCTGATCAAGACGCTGAGCGAAAAGGTCGAAGGCCGCGACATCTAGTCGGTCATATGACTGACCGACTCATCTCACGCTTGAGCACGATCTAACGCGCGCCTGGTCGGCAGCCGCACCACGGCGAAGCGTCATCGCCACCAGCAACCCCGTGATTTACGGTCTGGACGCGCATGACAAGGCCAATGCTTCGGCGACGGTCCCTACCGGTCGCGCGGCGATGCACCGAGCTTGCGCGCTCGACCATTTCCGCTTGCCCGAAAGAGAAATCCGACGACGAGGAGAAGTGGCGTCGGCCTGGCCGCAACGCTAGTGCAGGACGTCGCTGCCGCGCTCGGCGAAGCCGTAATGCGCGGCAGCTGCATAAAGCTGGGCGATCTCGGTTTCCAGATGCTCGTTGACCATCAACAGCGCCTTCAGCGCACCGCGCAGGTCGCCGTTGCAACTGGCCACAATCTCGTCGATGACGGCTTCACTCGGTCCAAAAGTCATCGATATTCTCCTACTTTCCCTGCGGACTAATTTTCGGCGCCCGAGCCTGTTCCGGTGAATGGCATGGTCAGGCCGGACGACGAACTCCGTTAGTCGCGTACGCCCGACCGTCAGAAAAAGTGCTGACCATGGTTATAAAATGGCCGACGACGCCCGTATGACAGAACCCCGCGTTTCTACGGGAAAACTCCACATTTTTGCCGCGAAACCGGTGCGCCGCGGCAACGTAGTTGTATCGTGGCCCGCATCGTCCGGAAAATCTCAATGATTCCAATTATCATCGTGGTAGCGTTGGCGCTGCTCGCGTTGGCCACACAAACGTGCATTTTTGTAATTGAGCGAGGTTATCCACCGCTCGGAAAAAAAGTTGTGGTGGCAGGCGCGGTCTTGAATGTGGTCGAACTCGGGCCAACAGATGCCGCGGGTCCTCCCGTGCTGCTGCTGCATGGCGCAAGCTGCAATCTGGAGGCGATGCACCACCCGCTCGGCGAACTGCTCGCGCGACACCATCGCGTGATCCTGGTCGATCGTCCCGGCCATGGCGGGAGTGAGCGCGAACGCGAGACGGATTCGATGCCCGCTTCTCACGCGCGGATGATCGAGGAGGCGCTGGAGAAACTCGGCACCGGTCCTGTCATCGTGGTGGTGCATTCGCTCGCCGGCGCGCTCGGCGCGCGGATGGCGCTGGATTATCCGCGGCGCGTCGCGGGGCTCGTGATGCTGGCGCCGGTGACGCATCCCTGGCGCGGCGGCGTCGGCTGGTACAACAGGGCCGTGACCACGCCGCTGATCGGCAAGCTGCTCGTGCACACCGTCACGCTGCCGCTCGGCCTGCTGCTCGCGGAGAAAAGCGCGCGCAACGTGTTCGCGCCGCAGGCGATGCCGGATGGTTTTGTGAAGGATACGGCGACGCCGTTGCTGCTGCGTCCGCGTGAGTTCGTCGCCAATGCGCGCGACCTCGTGACGTTGAAAGCAGCGGTCGCCGAGCAGGCGCCGCGCTATGCCGAGATCAAGGCCCCCGTCACGGTGATTGCCGGCGATGTCGACAAAACCGTCTCGACCAGCATCCATGCGCGTCCCTTTGCGGCGACGGTGCCGAACGCCAGGCTGATCGTGCTCCCCGGTGTCGGCCACATGATCCAGAACGTCGCGTCCGATCTGGTCGTGTCGGAGATCGAGGCGATGATCGCCAAGCTCGCCCCCAGGACCGCGGTGACGGTCGGCGGATAGCTCTTTGGTGGCGCGCACGGGTCATAGGAACAGCGCTTCCCAAGCAAAAGCCCCGGTCAAACGGCCGGGGCTTTTTTGTTCGCGCGTTTCGCTGTGCTATTTCTTCTTCCCGTCCTTGTCGAAGGACGAGAGATAGGCCCAGAGGTCGCCCGCTTCCTTCTCGTTCTTGATGCCGGCGAAAGCCATCTTGGTGCCGGGGATCTTGGCCTTGGGGTCCTTGATGTATTCGAGGAATTGATCTTTGTTCCAGGTGATGCCCGAGTTCTTGTTGGCGTCGGAATAGGAATAGCCCTCCGCCGTGCCGGAATGGCGGCCATCGATCCCGTTCAGCTCCGGGCCGACCTTGTTCTTGGCGCCATCGCCGATCGAATGACACGGCGTGCATTTCTTGAACGAGGTCTCGCCGGCGGCGGCGTCCTGCGCCCGCGCGGCAGAGGTGGCGGCCATGGCGGAGACGATGGCAATGACGCTCAGGGTCAAATTTTTCATGGGATGCTCTTTGGCTGGATCAGAGGAGGGTAGGCACGGCCGTTTTGGCATGGGCCGCGCGGATTGGACAAGCCACGAAACTTTGACAGGTTTCATAATCGCCCGCTTGCCCCAGAGAGAACTTGCTTGCAGGCGGGCATTCGACCTTTGAATGGCCTACCCAAGCCGGCACGGTCATGGTTGATTGGTTGCGGTAAATCGATAGAGCGCGGAGCCGGAGGGGACAGCCATGGCCATCATGATGCCGCAAGCCGATTCCGCCGTGCTGTCGCGGCGCGCGGAGATCGTGGCCGCCCTGCGCGCGATCGTGCCGGGCGAGGGCGTGATCGATGCCCCCGCCGAGATGCGCGCCTACGAGACCGACGGGCTCACCGCCTATCGCCAGCCGCCGATGGTCGTGGTGCTGCCGGATACCACCGAGCAGGTCTCGAAGGTCCTGAAATACTGTCACGAGCAGAACATCAAGGTGGTGCCGCGCGGCTCCGGCACCTCGCTGTCGGGCGGCGCGCTGCCGCTTGCCGACGGCGTGCTGCTGGGTCTTGGCAAGTTCAAGCGCATCCGCGAGATCGATTTCGACAACCGCGTGGTCGTCACCGAGCCCGGCGTGACCAATCTTGCGATCAGCCAGGCGGTGGCGCATGCCGGCTTCTATTACGCGCCCGATCCGTCCTCGCAGATCGCCTGCTCGATCGGCGGCAATGTCGCGGAAAATTCCGGCGGCGTGCACTGCCTGAAATACGGCATGACCACCAACAACGTGCTCGGCTGCGAGATCGTGCTGATAACGGGCGAGATCCTGCGCATCGGCGGCAAGTCGGCGGAAAATCCCGGCTACGACCTGATGGGCATCATCACCGGATCGGAGGGGCTTCTCGGGGTCATCACAGAAATTACCGTGCGCATCCTGCAGAAGCCGGAGACGGCGAGGGCGCTGATGGTCGGCTTCGCCGAGGTCGAAGCCGCCGGCGAATGCGTCGCGCGGATCATCGGCGCCGGCATCATCCCGGGCGGCATGGAGATGATGGACAAGCCCGCGATCCACGCCGCTGAAGCCTTCGTGCACGCCGGCTATCCGCTCGACGTCGAGGCGCTGCTGATCATCGAGCTCGACGGTCCCCAGATCGAGGTCGACGAGCTGATCACACGGGTGGAGGCCATCGCCAAGGGCTGCGGGTCGGTCACCCTGCAGATTTCCACCTCGGAAGCCGAGCGCAACCTGTTCTGGGCCGGCCGCAAGGCGGCGTTCCCCGCGGTCGGGCGGATTTCACCGGATTATCTTTGCATGGACGGCACCATTCCGCGCGGCGCGCTGCCGAAGGCGCTCTCGCGCATTCGCGAGCTCTCGGAAAAATACGGCCTCGGCGTCGCCAACGTCTTCCATGCCGGCGACGGCAACCTGCATCCCTTGATCCTCTACGATGCCAACAAGCCCGGCGAGATCGAGAAGGCGGAGGCTTTCGGCGCCGACATCCTGCGCTGCTGCGTCGAACTCGGCGGCGTGCTCACCGGCGAGCACGGCGTCGGCATCGAGAAGCGCGATTTGATGGGCGAGATGTTTTCCGAGATCGACCTCAAGGCGCAGCAGCGCCTGAAATGTGCCTTCGACGCGCAGGGCCTGCTCAATCCCGGAAAGGTGTTCCCGACCCTGCATCGCTGCGCTGAGCTTGGCCGCATGCATGTTCACGCCGGAAAACTCGCGTTCCCGGACCTGCCGCGGTTTTAGGGCACGCCATCAACGCGCGATGTCCGCTGGACGCTCCGATTCGAGGGAACCGGCCCTTGCAGCGAGCCAGACCCACTTTCCGAAGTTCGTACACCATTGCAGCAACCAGCTTTTACGAACTTCGGAAAGCCATGGGCACAAGCAAACTCATGATTCCAGTGCCGCTTTTCGATTTGAAGTCCCTGGGTCCATTTCGCCGCTTGCCGTGCAGGGACTTCGAATCGGCGGCACTATGGCACGGAGTTCCCCCCAGGGCTGTCCGATGCGCCCCATACTCTCCACGGTGCAGCCATGCTTTTGTCAAAACTGCATTGAGAGTTATGTGGTTCGCGACATAAGTGGAAGTCCGACCGCCCTCCTTCGGTGACATTTGGAGGGAAAGGAGCGCCAATGAACTCCACACCGAACCCCGCACCCGGTAATCCGGACGCCGTGCTGGCCGCTCGCGCGGATGAACGGCTCGCACATGCCTATGAACAGATCGCGCACGCGGACGAGCAGCTCGCGCGCCTCACCGAACAGCTTTCGAGAATGGAACACGATGCCGCGCACCGTCCTGTGGTGGCCCCGGAGTGGCGGTCATCCCGCGGCAGGCCGGCACTACGTGGTTTCGTCGGTCTTCTCCTGGCAGCGGGCATCTGTGCCGTGGCTTTCGCCTCGCAGTCGTCCCATGGAGAAGCAGCCAGGCTGACGATTGCGCAGTGGGCGCCGCAACTCATGTCCACTTCATCGCCGTGGTTGCAAAAACCAGGGGATTCGGCACAGCTGCGCGCCGCTACCGTTCAGCTGGCCGCGGCTGAGGCAGCACCTGCGCAACCGACATCTCCGCTACAGAGCCCGGCGCAGGACGTCGCGCCGACGCCCGCCCCGGTGCCCCCCGAACTGACGCAATTGTTGCAGAACATGGCGCGCGACATCGCAACCGTGGAGCAGGGGATCGAACAGCTCAAGGCGAGCCAGGAACGAATGGTTGTCGACAATGCAAGAACCATTGAGCAGCTGAAATCGAGCCAGGAACAAATGGCACACCTTGTCGCCAAGCCTTCCGAGCAGGACCTGCGGGGCAAAACGCCGACGCCGACGCCCCGGCCGGTAGCCAACGCCGCCACGCACAAGCCGCCGCCGCCGCAGCAGGCGCCCCCGAAGCAATCGCAGGCCAGAGCGCGTCCGCAGCCGATACAGTTGCAGCCACAAGAGCAGTAGGTGTCGTCGGGCGCGGCCCGCCGCTTCGTGTAGCTGGTGGGGTGTCATCTGCATTTCCTCGCAACGCGAGTCCTGGACCGTTTTGTCATGGTCCGGACGGCGGCTGTCCGGGTGCAGGAAAACGAGTTTGGTTCAGCGCTGAAGGTCGCATAGGCTCCCGAGCGGGCTCGCGGAGACACCGGGGATGGCCGACATCGCGATGGGCGCGACGAGCAAGGCGGCAAGCGGCGCGCCGCGTGCGCCACGGCTTGCCTTCATCGACAACATCCGCTGGTCGATGATCGTGCTCGTGCTCTCGATGCACGCGGCCGACACCTACAGCCCGTTCGGCAACTGGTACTATGTCGACCGCCAGCCGACAGGGCTCGGCACAAAAATCTTCCTTGGCGTGTACCAGAGTTTCCTGCAGGCCTTCTTCATGGCCCTGCTGTTCTTTGTCGCCGGCTATTTCTCCGCGGCCGCTTTTGACCGGAAAGGTTTTGCGCCCTTCGTGCGCGACCGCTTCTTGAGGCTGGGCGTGCCGACGCTGCTCTACATGTTGGTGATCGGGCCGCTGACGCAGTATTTCCTGTCGGGGACCTGGGGCACCGGCGGCTTTGGACACCAGTGGCTCGTGCATCTGAAAGACGGCGAATGGCTGTCGGAGACCGGGCCGATGTGGTTCTGCGCGGCGCTGCTCGCCTTCTCGATCCTCTACGGTTTGGCGCGGCTTGCGGGATGGAAAGAGGCCGCGGTCAAGCCTGGCGGGGCAGGGGTGGCAGGCTTCATCGTGGTCATGGCGCTCGCGACCTTTCTCGTCCGTATCGGCATCAGCGAGGATGCCTCCCTGCTCAACGTGCATCCCGGCGATTTTCCGCAGTATATGCTGATGTATCTCGCCGGCGCGCATGGCTATCGCGGCAAATGGCTGGAAGAATTTTCGGACCGCTTTTGCTTCCGCATCGCCGCGCTGACGCTCTCGATCTCGGTGCCGCTGTTCGCTGCGCTGATCATCTTCGGCGGCGGGCTCGAGGGCGACACCGCGAAATATGCCGGCGGATTCAATGTCGTCAGCGCCGGCAAATCGCTCTGGGAGGCGCTGGTCTGCATCGGCATGGCGCTCTTGATCCTCGCCGTCTTCCGCCGCTTCTTCGATGCGCAAGGGCCCGTCGCGCGCGTGCTCTCCGACAATGCCTTCGGCGTCTACCTGATCCATCCGCCGGTCCTGATCGCCTGCGCGATGGTGCTGCATCCCTTGATGTGGCATCCGATCGCGAAGGCCGCGTTGCTGACGGCCGTTGCGGCAGTCGGCAGCTTTGCGGCCTCCGCGTTCGTATTGCGCAAGTCGCCGTTGCGCGCGATCGTCTAGAGCAACGCGTATTGCGCACGTTCCCGCTTGGCAAGCAGCGGAAGCGCCTGCCCGGCAATGTAGGTCTTGAAGTGCGCGCTCTCCTGATGCGCCTTGAAGGCGGCTTCATCGCGGAACAGCTCGTAGAACAGGAACTGTGCCGGATTTTCCTTTGCCCTGGAGATCAGGAACAGTTTCGCGCCTTCCTCGCGTTGCGCCTCGGGCAGGAAGCGATCGAGAATGGAGGCGACCTTGTCGGCCTCGCCTTCCTTGGCTTCCCACTGCGCGACGACCAGAAGGCCGCCGCCATTGACGGCTTCGCTGACGGTTTGGTTTTCTACTGCATATCGGCCCATGATGATCACTCCTTCGATGATTTGAGAGCAGGGCTTCACTACGCCCGCGCGGAGCGCTGACAATTCGATGCCGGGCGAATGATGTGATAAATGCTTCGACCAGGATCGAAGCGTGAAAACACGATATTCGCAACGGCTCGTGTGCATCGGCGCCCTTGTCTCCGGCGCTTATGACGCTAGAAGGAATGTCGGAGGCGACGGTGCGTCCGCATGTGTCGCGAAGGTTCAAGAAGGCGGGTTGGCGTGGACATCCTGAAAATACGCGACGCCAGGGACGTCGGGCAGGTGGTGCGCGCGGCGATCGCGAACGAGCAGCCGCTGGAGATCATCGGCCATGGTTCCCGGCGCGGAATCGGCCATCCGATGGCGACCAATGCCGTGCTCGATCTTTCCGCGCTCAACGCGGTCACCTCCTACGAGCCGAACGAGCTGATCATCACGGTTGAGGCCGGAGCGACGCTCGCCGACGTGATGTCGCTGATCGATTCGAAGAGCCAGCAATTCGCCTTCGAGCCGATGGACACTGCGCCGCTTCTGGGCGTCGTCGATCCCGGGACCGTCGGCGGCATGATCGCCGCGGGGCTCGCCGGGCCGCGCCGGATCAAGGCGGGCGGGGCGCGCGACCATCTGCTCGGCGCGCATGCCGTCTCGGGCTTCGGCGACAGCTTTAAAACCGGCGGCAAGGTGGTGAAGAACGTCACCGGCTACGACCTCTGCAAGCTGCTTGCGGGGTCCTGGGGCACGCTCGCGGTCATGACCGAGGTGACGCTGAAGGTGATGCCGCGGCCGGAAGCCGAGCGCACGTTGGTGCTGCGCGGCCTCGACGAGCTTGCCGCCAACCGCGCCATGACCGCCGCCCTCGGCTCGCCCTTCGACGTCTCGGCGGCGGCGCATGTGCCCAGTTCCGCGCTGCGGGGCGAGGTGGCGGGCCTCGACCGGCTCGGTTCGCCGCGCGAGGCGGTTACCTTGATCCGCCTTGAGGGCATTCTGGCCTCCGCCAGCCACCGCGCGGCCTCGCTCGCCAGGGCGCTCGAGCCCTTCGGCAAGGCCGAAATCGTGGAAGACGCGGCTTCCGCCGAGGTCTGGCGCGCGATCCGCGACGTGCTGCCATTCGCCGCCAATGGTCCACTGGGGGCCTGGCCGGTGTGGCGGATCGCCTGTCCGCCGGCATCGGGCGCTGCGCTGGGACAGCGGCTTGCGCGCGAGAGTGGGGGCGATGTGATCTATGATTGGGGCGGCGGCCTGATCTGGGCCGCGCTGCCGCCGAAGGCCGACGCGCAGGCGGGCCTGGTGCGCTCCCGCGTCGATGCGGCCGGCGGCCATGCCATGCTGCTGCGCGCCTCCGAGGAGGTGCGGCGCCAGGTCGACGTGTTCCAGCCGCAGGCGGCCGGGCTCGCGGCATTGGGCGAGCGGGTGCGCCAGAGTTTCGACCCGAAGAGCGTGCTCAACCGCGGCCGCATGATCCGGGGGGCAGTCGCATGAAGACCGAATTTTCGCTGGCGCAGCTCGCCGATCCCGACATCAAGGAAGCCGACAAGATCCTGCGCGCCTGCGTGCATTGCGGCTTCTGCACCGCGACTTGTCCGACCTATGTGCTGCTCGGCGACGAATTGGACAGCCCGCGCGGCCGCATCTATCTCATCAAGGAGATGCTGGAGAAGGGCAAGCCGCCGACGAAGGAGGTGGTCAAGCATATCGACCGCTGCCTCTCCTGCCTGTCCTGCATGACCACCTGTCCGTCGGGCGTGAACTACATGCACCTGGTCGATCAGGCGCGCCTGCGCATCGAGCGCGACTATCGTCGGCCGCTGCCAGAGCGGCTGCTGCGGTGGGTGCTCGCGCAGGTGCTGCCGAGCCCGCAATTGTTCCGGATCAGCCTCTGGCTGGCGCGGCTCGCAAGGCCGCTGGCGGCGCTGCTGCCTGTGCCACAACCCTCCGCCACGCCCGGCCTGTTGCGGCGCCTCACGGCCATGCTGGCGATGGCACCGGCGGCCCTGCCGGCGCCGGGGGCAGCCCCGGGCAGCGTGTTTCCAGCGTCAGCCGCGCGACGCGGCCGTGTTGCACTGTTGCAGGGTTGCGCGCAGCAGGTGCTGGCGCCGCGAATCAACCAGGCCGCCATCAGCGTGCTGACCCGCCACGGAATCGAGGTCGTGCTGGTCAAGGACGAGCAATGTTGCGGCGCATTGACCCATCACATGGGCCGCGATGGCGATGCGCTCGCTCGCGCCCGCGCCAACATCACCGCGTGGCTGAAGGAGGCCGATCGGGGCGGCCTTGACGCCATCCTGGTGACGACGTCCGGATGCGGAACCGTGATCAAGGACTACGGCTATATGCTGCGAGAAGACCGCGATTTTGCTGGTCCGGCCGCGAAGGTCTCCGCGCTCGCAAAGGACATCACCGAGTATCTCGACGGCGTCGAAATGCAGCCGCAACAGCGCCGGCATGATGGCATTGTCGTCGCCTATCACTCGGCCTGTTCGCTGCAGCATGGACAGAAAATCACAGGCCTTCCGAAAGAATTGCTTTCCAAGAGTGGATTCGTGGTGAAAGATGTGCCGGAGAGTCATTTGTGTTGCGGTTCGGCTGGGACCTACAACCTTCTCCAGCCTGACATTGCGACGGAGTTGCGAGACCGAAAGGTCGCCAACATCGCAAGCGTCAAGCCGGACATGATTGCCGCGGGCAACATCGGATGCATGATGCAGATTGCCGGCGGCACATCGGTTCCTGTCGTGCACACGATTGAGCTTCTCGATTGGGCGACGGGCGGTCCGCGGCCTGGACCGAACTGATCGAACGACTCCGTGCGAACCCGCGCGGTCGACTTGAAAGCGCCTGATGGACACTGATCGGCGGCAACAGGAGGATCACGATGGCTAAAGGGAAAAAGAACAAGAAAGGCAAAAAAGACAAAACGAAAGAAATGCTGATGGCGAAGAAATCCGCGAAGAAGACCTCGAAGAAGAAAGCCAAGAAAGCGGCGAAGAAGTACGCGCCGAAGAAGGCTGCAAAGAAAGCGGCCAAGAAAACAGCGAAGAAAGCCGCCAAGAAAACCGCAAAGAAAACTGCGACGAAAGCGGCGAAAAAAACCGCGAAAAAAGCGGCCCCCAAAAAGAGCGCGCCGAAGAAGGCCGCAGCTCCCGCTCCGGCCCCAGCTGCACCGGAACCCGCCCCGGCTCCCGAACCGGCGCCGGCTCCGGCGTCGAGCTGGGCCATGCCGAGCTCACACAGTCCGTCAACGCCGTCCTACGGAGACCATCACTCCTCGACCGGCGGAGACGATCACAACGGCTAGACCGTTTCGCCTGCTCCGAATCAGGCGATCAAAGGCCGCGGCGCTCAGGCACCGCGGCCTTTTTGTTTGGATGCGCGGAAGGGCTCGGTGGCCGAAAACTGATTCGCGACAGCGGCCGTTGCGCCCAACGGCGTGCGTTGGGTACAGGCCTTTTGCGGGTGTCGCTGTGGAGGAAAACGGCCAAAATTGTTGTTGGAATGCAACACACTCCGACAACCTTTCATGGAATCGCCAGAACGCCTAAAAAGTCGGCAGATGCACGCGTTTTTTGCTTCACCATGTCGTCAGCAAACTCCAGATTGCCTTCGGGTTAAGAAAATTTGACTTCAGCCAGGTGTCGCTGCCCCGGGGGGCGTCCGGAAATCAGGCTGGTTCTTGGAAAGTGATGGGGATCGTCATGAAGAAAGTAGTATTGTTGGCAACGGCGCTGGCAATGATTTCGGGTTCGGCTCTGGCGGCAGACATGCCGGTGAAGGCCGTCAAGGCACCGCCGCCGCCGGCCTTCGAGCCCTGGGATGTCGCCTTCGGCAGCGCCATCATGAGCGACTACGTGTTCCGCGGCATCACCCAGTCCAACCACAAGCCGTCGGTCGCCGCCTATTTCGAGCCGCGCTACAACGTCAACAAGGACCTGCAGCTCTATGTCGGTACCTCGGCGGAGAGCATCTCCTTCCCGAACCGTGCCGCAGCTGAAATCGATATCTACGGCGGTATCCGCCCGACCTTCGGCGCCTTCGCCTTCGACATCGGCGTCTGGGGCTACCTCTATCCGGGCGGAACCTGCTTCAACGCCGCCGCGGTGCCCGGTTCGGGCATTCCCGGCTCCGACGCAAGCTGTGCCGTCTCTCCGTTCGGCAACTCCGACCCTGTGACCGGCGGCCTGCCGATCAACGGCAACTTCGCCAAGAAGAACGCGAGCTTCTTCGAAGTCTACGGCAAGGGCACCTACACCATCAACGACAACTGGGCGGTCGGCTTCAACGAGTACTACTCGCCGAACTTCCTGAACCTCGGCGCCTGGGGCAACTACACCTCGGGTACCGTGAAGTGGACCGCGCCGAGCACGACCTTCGGCAGCTCCGGCGTCGGCATGTATGTCTCGGGCGAGTTCGGCCGGCAGTGGCTGGGCACTTCGGACGCCTTCTACGGCACCGTGGTGGCGACCCGCTTCGGTGGTCCGTTCCCGGGCGGTATTCCGGAGCCGAGCTATAACACCTGGAACATCGGCATCGGCTTCACCTACAAGGTCTTCACCCTCGACCTGCGCTACTCCGACACCAACCTGTCGAAGGGCAATTGCAACGCCTTCACCAGCGACTTCTCCAGCACCACCGCCGGCACGGGCTTCGTGACCGCCATCAACCCGGGCAACGGCACCACGGCGTTCGGCTCCAACTGGTGCAGCGCGACCGGTATCGCCAAGCTCTCGGTCGACCTGACGGCGATGACCAATCTGAAGTAAGATTTCAGGTTACAGGTTTGCGGAAAGGGCGGCAGAGCGATCTGCCGCCCTTTTCATTGGCGATGAGGTCCATGGATGGCGGCAGTGGCAGCCAATGTCATGGTTTGGCGCTTTCGCTTGCACCCGGCAGGACGAAATGATCACCCTCGCGCACCAGACCCGTCTTGCGCTGGTGGAACGCGTCCAGCGTGGCGCGATGGCCGATCGAGACCACGGTGGTGGCGGGCAGTTTCTCCTGCAGCAGTCGATACAGCGCGGCCTCCGCGGGTTCGTCGAGCGAGGCGGTGGCCTCATCCAGGAACAGGAATTTGGGCGCCTGCAGCAGCGCCCGTGCGATGCCGAGCCGTTGCTGCTCGCCGAGCGACAGGATCCGGTTCCAGTGTTCCTCGTCCTCGATCCGCAAGGCCAGTTGCGGCAGGCCGACCTCTGTCAAAACCTCCTTGATCCGGTCGGCGCCAAAAGCGGTGGCTTCGCTCGGAAAGGCGATCGCCGCATGCAGCGTCCCGATCGGGAAATAGGGCTTTTGCGGCAGCATCATCAGCGACGCATGAGCGGGGATGGAAATCGAGCCGCTTCCGAACGGCCAGATCCCGGCAATCGCGCGGAACAGCGTCGACTTGCCGGCACCGGAGGGGCCGATGACCAGGAGGCGCTCGCTTGGGCGAATGCGGAAATCGTCGGCGGAGATCAGCGGCGTGCCATTGGGCAGGCGCACCAGCAGCTTCTGCAAGTCGACCTCGTCACCGCCGCCGGGCGCGGTGAGGCGGATCGAATCGCCGCTCTTCTTCAGATGTTCGGCGCTCGCAACCGACATCTCGAAGCCGTCGAGACGGGCCACCACCGCGCGCCACTCCGCCATGGTGCGGTAGATACCCACGAAGAAGGACAGTGCCTTCTGCACGTTGCCGAAAGCCTCTGCGGCCTGCAGCATCGTGCCGATCAGGATCTTGCCGGCGAATAAGGCCGGTGCGACCAGGGCGATCGGGATGATCACAGCGGCCTGGGAGTAGCTCTGGGTGAAGGCGGTCAACCGCTTGGTCCGGCTCATAATGGCGTACCAGTTCGCGACGACGCTGCTAAAGCGGTCCTGCAGGCGGGCACGTTCGGTGCGGTCGCCGTCGAGCAGTGCGATCTGTTCGGAGTTTTCGCGGACACGCACGAGGTTGAAGCGGAAATCGGCCTCGCGGCGTTGCTGCTCGAAATCGAGATTGACAAGCGGGGCGCCGATCCATTGCGTCAGCGCCGTTCCAAAGATCGAATAGATCAGAGCGGCCCAGACGAGATAGCCGGGGATGTCATATGGGATGCCGAACAGACGCAGCGGCGCGGCCTCGGACAGGCCCCACAGGATCACGACGAAGGAAAGGAACTCGACGACGGAGCTCAACAGGCCGACGCCGACATCGAGCGTCCGCTCAACGAATAGCTTGATGTCATCGGACATGCGCTGGTCCGGGTTGTCGGCGGCTTCGCCCTGAAGTTGCATGCGGTAATGGTTCGCGTCATGCAGCCAGTCGCCGAGATATTTGGTGGTCATCCAGTTGCGCCAGCGGATCTGGAGCCATTGGTTGAGATAGAGCTGGTAGACCGACAGCGCGACCGTGACGATTGCTAGCACGATGAAGACGATCATCTCCCGGACGAAACCGTTGTAGTTCACCTCCTGCAGCGCGGTGTAGAAGCGATTTCGCCACTGATTGATCAGCACGTCGGTGCCGACCAGCGCCAGCTCGATCACGATGACAGCGGCGAGCAGCCCGCACCCGGCCCATTTGTCTTCGGATTTGAAATAGGGAACGGCGATGCGCCAGACGATCGCGAGTGTCGCGCGGATGTTGTTCACAGGTGAGCGTCTCCTCGAGAAGGATGCCAAAGGCCTGAATTAACGTGGGAATCGAGCGACTATAGACTAAGGTCGCAAGTATCATGGTGCTGGTCGCCTTGTCCCAGCCGGCGGATAGACCCTAGCATGTAGGTAACGGCGCGAGGCAGGGGACCGACTTCGCGACCTTGTGAGCGGAATTTGCCGCGTGCAAATTCCGCGGGATTAATTCGCACATTGGATGGTTTACCCCTGCACGCGCGCCAAGGCACGAGAACGTGCCGCAAATGCGCGTGGGGGAGAAACGCACAATGTGGAACCAAGTCTATAATCCGCTGGGCAACGCGGCGTTGTCCACCGTCGCCGCCGCCATTCCGGTCGTCACGCTTCTGGTCCTGATCGCAAGCGGCCGGGTCAAAGCGCATATCGCGGCGATCGTCGCCGTGATCCTCACCAACCTGATCGCGATCTTCATCTTCACGATGCCGGCCGGCATGTCGATCCGCGCGTCTCTGCTCGGGATCGTGTCAGGCTTCTTCCCGATCGGCTGGATCGTGCTCAACGTCATCTTTCTCTACCAGATCACGGTCGCAACGGGTCAATTCGAGTTGTTGAAACGCGCCGTCGGCGGCGTCACCGAAGACCGCCGCCTGCAACTGCTGCTGATCGCGTTCTCCTTCGGCGCCTTCTTCGAGGGCGCGTCGGGATTCGGGACCCCGGTTGCGATCACAGGCTCGGTGCTGATCGGGCTCGGCTTCTCGCCGCTCGCGGCGTCGGGCCTGTCCCTGATCGCAAATACCGCGCCGGTCGCCTATGGCGCGCTCGGCACACCGATCCAGGGCCTCGCCACGGTCACCGGCCTCGATCCCTATATTCTCGGCGCCATGGTCGGCCGGCAATTGCCGGTGTTCTCGCTGATCGTGCCGTTCTGGGTGGTGTGGGCGTTCGCGGGCTGGCGCGGCATGAAGGAGATCTGGCCTGCCATCCTCGTCACCGGCGTCTCCTTCGCGATCCCGCAATTCGTGATCTCGAACTTCATCAATCCCTGGATCGTCGATATCGGGGCGTCGCTGATCTCGATGGGCTGCCTGATCCTGTTCCTTCGAATCTGGCAGCCGAGAGAGCTCTGGCTGTCGCCGGCGCTGCGCGGTCGCGATGAATCGGCGGCGACCATGGCGGCCGCCAAGCCGATGGACAAGACGGTTTTGACGCGGGCGCAACTCTGGAGCGCGCTGTTGCCGTGGATCATCGTCTGCGTCGTCATGCTGATCTGGGGGAGCGGTTGGTTCAAGACCTGGGCGAACTCGATCTTTACCTACAACTACCCCGTTCCCGACCTGCACAACATGATCAACAAGGTACCGCCGGTGGCGGCGAAGCCGACACCCGAGGGTGCGGTGTTCGCCTTCACCTATCTGTCCTTTACCGGAACGGGCATGCTGATTGCGGCGATCATTTCCGGCTTCCTGGCGGGCTTTTCGCCGGCACGGATGATGGTGGAATATGGCCGCACCATCCGCCTGTGCGCGATTTCGCTGATCACGATCTCGGCGATGCTTGCGATCGGCACGCTGACGCGTCTGTCGGGGGTCGACGCCACGCTCGGTCTGGCGTTCGCCGCGACCGGCGTGCTCTATCCCTTCTTCGGCACGCTGCTTGGCTGGCTCGGCGTGGCGCTGACGGGATCGGACACGGCCTCCAACATCCTGTTCGGCAATCTGCAGAAGATCACCTCCGAACAGCTCGGCCTTTCCCCGGTGCTGATGGCCGCCGCCAACTCCTCGGGCGGCGTGATGGGCAAGATGATCGACGCGCAGTCGATCGTCGTCGCCTCCACCGCCACCAACTGGTACGGCCATGAAGGCACAATCTTGCGCTTCGTGTTCAAGCATTCGATCGCGCTGGCCTGTCTCGTCGGTCTGTTCGTGATGCTGCAGGCCTATGTCTATCCGTTCACGCTGATGGTGCTGAAAGCGCCGTAACGAGAAGCGCGCGCGAGAGACAGAGAGAGAAAATCCCCGCAGGCCGCAAGGCTCGCGGGGATTTTTTTGCGACATTTTTTCGCCTTCGCGAACCTGTTCAACGTCGCGCGCGTCGAATAGAACGGCGCCCGACCTGCGCTTGTGTGACATTTCGAGGGGGTTTGATGCGTTCAGTCAATTTCGCTTTGCGGCCCGCCAGTCTTGCGTTGATCCTGCTCGCATCGACATCGATGGCCGCGCGGGCGCAGGCCGAAACCGGCTTTCCCTTCGGCATGGAGATGACGCTGGACGCGCTGCCGCAGCCGGGATCGAAGCGGGTGCCGGACCTCGACATCGGCGACAATGGCGAGGTCGTACTCGAACTCTGGTGCAAGGGCGGCAAGGGCCAGTTTTCGATCGCCGGCAATACCGTGATCTTTGTCGCGGGTGAGATGGAAGACCGGCCCTGTCCGCCGGCCAGGGCGCAGGCCGACGATGAGCTGCTCGCGGCGCTGACGGAAGCCACCACCTGGCGGCGGCAGGGCGATGCCGTCACCTTCGTCGGCACCAGGACGCTCAGGTTCCGCCTGAACACGAATTAGGCTTTCCTCCCTCTCCAGCTCTTCGCGGGGAGAGGGAGAGAAGGTGCGCTATTTCCAGATCGACTTGTCGGCGTCAAAGCGCTGGCCCTTCAATTCCTTGATCAGCGCGTCGATCGAGCCGGAATCGTCACGGGTGTCGGCGCCTTCATCATCGCCGGGCGTGTTATCTGTCAAATTGAGCTTGGCGCCCG
Organism: Bradyrhizobium sp.; assembly: GCA_035568535.1. Taxonomy (GTDB): domain Bacteria; phylum Pseudomonadota; class Alphaproteobacteria; order Rhizobiales; family Xanthobacteraceae; genus Bradyrhizobium. Next base: position 14,991 of record DATMNV010000014.1, on the reverse strand, counting down.
ATCCTTCATCGCTGGTGGTGGTGGAGGGATTGCCGATCCAGAGCATCAGGTGGTCGGTGCCGCCGGGCTTGTCGGATGACACCATGCCGTCGACCTCGATGGCATCGGTCAGATCGAGCGCGGGGTAGACCTGGCTCGGCCGCTTGAAGACCAGCGTCAGCCTGCCGCTGGTCGGGCTCCAGCTCGAACTGGCGAGCTTGGCCGATAGTGTCTTCGACAGCACGCCGGAAACGGTGGCAACCAGCTTGTCGCGGTTGATCTTGCCGCCGTCGCTGTAATCGGCGGCGGGAAAGCGAATGGCGCGATCCATCTCGACCAGACCCGTGGTCCATCCGGCGGCGACCACGCCCGGCACGGCCTTTGCCTTGGCAATCAGCGCGGCGGCGCGGTCGGGATCAACCGAAAGGTTGAGGGTCTGCTGGCCGGACCGCAGCGCATCGCAGGTCACGGTGAGGCTGTTGAGCGCAACCTCGACGTCCTGGCCCTTCAGGCTTTTCAAAAAGTCGGTAGCCGCGTCGAGCTTGATGCGCACGCCGACCGATTCCGGCGAGACCTCGGTGAAATCCTTCGGCGTCGCGTTGATGCCGTCATCGACGGTCTGGCTGTCCTGGAATTCCTTTTCACTGATGTCGGAATTTTCGCTTGAAGCGACCTCGGTCAGGGTCTGGCCGATGGTGATCTGGCCGCGGAAGTCGAAAGTGTCGGCGGTCTGCTTGCGCGTGAGCTTGACCGTGACCGGCTTCTTGTCGATCAGGCTCTGGGTCGTGCCGGTCATGGTCTGGCCGTTGACCGCGAGATTGACGACAAAGCGGTCCTTGCGATCGGAGTTCTTCTCGGCGGGATAACAGAGGTCGAGGGTCGCCGCGTTGACCGTCTTGCCTTGTCGCGTTTCCTTCAAAATGACATCGGCATTGCCATCCATCAATCCGTCGATCGCCGTGAAATACCTGGTTTCGACCGCGTTCGGATCGGGTTTGGTCGACAGCTTCATCTGGGCGAGGGCGAAATCCGGCGTGGCTGCGAACAGACCCGCCACGACAAACAAAAGCGCGCGCATTGCGAATATCCTCGAACGGTGAATCGACTTCTTCGCCCTAAGTAGCAAACCTATATGGCATCCGCCAAAAAGAAGGCCGCCCGGAGGCGGCCTTCTTGCATTTGTTTTGCGGGAACAATTGGGTTTTAGAACCCCATGCCGCCCATTCCACCCATGCCGCCGCCGGCCGGCGAGGGGGGAGCCGGCTCCTTCGGCATTTCGGCGACCATGGCTTCGGTCGTGACCAGAAGGCCGGCCACGGAGGAGGCGTCCTGCAGCGCGGTGCGCACGACCTTGGCGGGGTCGATGATGCCCTTGGCGACCATGTCGACATATTCCTCGGTCTGGGCGTCGAAGCCGAAGGTTTCCGACTTGTCCTCGAGGATCTTGCCGACCACGATTGAACCCTCGACGCCGGCGTTCTCCGCGATCTGGCGGACCGGAGCTTCCAGCGCCTTCAGCACGATGTTGATGCCGGCCTGCACGTCCGGATTGTCGTTGTGGATGCGCCCCACCGCCTTCTTGGCGCGCAAGAGCGCCACGCCGCCGCCGGGCACGATGCCTTCCTGCACCGCCGCACGGGTGGCATTGAGCGCGTCCTCGACGCGGTCTTTCTTCTCCTTGACCTCGACCTCGGTCGCGCCGCCGACGCGGATCACCGCGACGCCGCCTGCGAGCTTGGCGAGGCGCTCCTGCAGTTTTTCGCGGTCGTAGTCCGAGGTCGTCTCCTCGATCTGAGCCTTGATCTGGGCGACGCGGGCCTCGATGTCCTTCTTCTTGCCGGCGCCTTTGACCACCGTGGTGTTCTCCTTGTCGATCACCACTTTGCCCGCGCGTCCCAGCATGTTCACGGTGACGCTTTCGAGCTTCATGCCCAATTCATCAGAGATCAGCTGACCGCCGGTCAGGATTGCGATGTCTTCCAGCATGGACTTGCGGCGATCGCCGAAGCCGGGCGCCTTGACAGCCGCGACCTTCAGCCCGCCACGCAGGCGGTTGACCACCAGCGTCGCCAGCGCCTCGCCCTCGACGTCCTCGGCGATGATCAGAAGCGGACGGCCCGACTGCACCACCGCTTCGAGCACCGGCAGCATGGCCTGCAGGCCGGAGAGCTTCTTCTCGTGCAGCAGAACGTAGACGTCTTCCAGCTCGGCCGTCATCTTCTCGGCATTGGTGACGAAATAGGGCGACAGATAGCCGCGGTCGAACTTCATGCCCTCGACGATGTCGACCTCGGTCTCGAGCGACTTGTTCTCCTCGACCGTGATCACGCCCTCATTGCCGACCTTCTGCATCGCCTGCGCGATCATCTTGCCGATCGCGGCGTCGCCATTGGCCGAGATGGTACCGACCTGGGCGACTTCGGAGGAAGACGCGACAGGCTTGGCACGCTTTTCCAGGTCCTTGACCACGGCGTGGACCGCGATGTCGATGCCGCGCTTGAGGTCCATCGGGTTCATGCCGGCGGCGACCGATTTGCCGCCTTCGCGCACGATCGCCTGCGCCAGCACGGTCGCCGTGGTGGTGCCGTCGCCCGCGGTGTCGTTGGTCTTGGAGGCGACTTCGCGCAGCATCTGCGCGCCCATGTTCTCGAACTTGTCGTCGAGCTCGATCTCCTTGGCGACGGTGACGCCGTCCTTGGTGATGCGCGGCGCGCCAAAGCTCTTCTCGATGACGACGTTGCGGCCCTTGGGGCCGAGCGTCACCTTGACGGCGTTGGCGAGAACATCGACGCCGCGCAGCATGCGGTCACGCGCGTCGCCGGCAAATTTTACGTCCTTGGCAGCCATTTGAGATACTCCTGGATGGTGGGATTTGGTGCGCTCGCCGCTTTCAACTCGTCATTGCTGGGCTTCTCTTCCCCTCTCCCCTTGTGGGAGAGGGTGGACGCGATGCGAAGCATCGCGGACGGGTGAGGGGTTTGTTTCCGCGGATAGAGACCCCTCATCCGGCGCGGACTTTGTCCGCGCCACCTTCTCCCACAAGGGGAGAAGGGAAAAGCAACCGGGCCCACGACCAAACGTGCGGCGGCCGTGTTATTGGGCAATTAAACCAGCACGCCCATGATGTCGGACTCCTTCATGATCAGGAGTTCCTCGCCGTCGAGCTTGACCTCGGTGCCCGACCATTTGCCGAACAGCACGCGATCGCCGACCTTGAGGTCGATCGGGATCAGCTTGCCGCTCTCGTCGCGGCCGCCGGGGCCGACGGCGGTGATCTCGCCCTGCGACGGCTTTTCCTTGGCCGTATCGGGAATGATGATGCCGCCCTTGGTCTTCTCTTCGGCGTCGATCCGCTTGACCACGACACGGTCATGCAGCGGACGGAATTTGGATTTAGCCATGACGTTTCCCTCTACAGGCTCGCTTTACAGATCTGGTCGTGCTGGCAAGGGCGGATCGATGCGGCTATACCGGACGCCCGGAGGGCGCCAACATGAACCGCATTTTGGCAATCACGCCCTCGGAGTGCTAATTGCGCGCCCGAAATATGGCTTGGCGAAGTTCCTGTCAAGCAAGGTGGTTAAGGCCTTATTGAGGCCGGTGTAGGATGCTGTGTCGCGAAACCCGGTTCGAGCCGACGGCGTAGTTATTGCTACGACAGCAGTTTTAGGATTGGCTGCGGGTGGGAGCGGCCACGATCTTGTTCTTCGGGGGAATGCCATGTTCAGTTTCCGCTACGCACGGACCGTTGCCAATCTTTCGGTCGTCTCGGCGCTGGCGATGTTTCTGGGCGCCTGCGGCAGCATGAGCCTCGGTAACTTCGGCTCGTCCCAACCTGCGGCCCCGACGGAGCCTGGGGTCGAGCCGGAAATGCCCGCCACCATCCGCTCCGAGGAACTGGTCGGCAAATGGGGCCTGGCCTCGTTCCAGAACCCCAACGACCGCGCCCGCACCGAGAAGCAGGCCGCGGCGCAGTGCAAGCAGCCCTACGTCATCGGCGCCGGCCAGTCCGGCGGCGTGGTCATGCATCTGGCCGATCAGGCCACCCCGCAGGAACTGCGGTTGAAAGGCAGCCAGAGCGGCAAGAACTATATCGGTCCTGCCGGCCCGCCCGGCGGCGAGCAGGACCGCGAGATCGTCTCCTTTGACGGGCGCGTCCTGATCACCCGCTTCACGGACAAGGATGCCGCCACCCGCTACGGCAACATGGTCTATGTCCGCTGCGGGCCCGCGGGCACGACTGCCCGGAAATGACGCCAATACAAAAAACGCCGGCTCTCGCCGGCGTTTTCGTTTGTCCCCCCTGAAATCGATTAGTCGAACAGGGCGTCGATGTCGTCCTGCGAGGCGTGGCCGACGTCGCCGTCGAGCTTCGGCCCGTTGAGGAGCCGCGCGTCGCCTTCGCGGGTGTCGACGATCGGCGGCGCATGGGCGCGGATCGCGTCGACGCCACCCCAGATTTCCATCATCTGGCAGATGTGCTGTTCGATAAAGCGCATGGTCGCCATCACCTTGGTGATGCGCTGGCCGGTCAGATCCTGGAAGTTGCAGGCCTCGAAGATCGAGATCACGCGTTCCTGGATTTCCTCGCTCAGGATTTTCTGCTGGTCCAGCGAGTTCACCTTGGAGAGCGCGCTCGCCGCCTGGTCGATCGATTCAGCGGCTTCCAGGATCTGCTGGGTCGCATGTTCGGTGCCGCCGACGACCGCGCCGAGCTCGCCATTGACCTTGGCCATCTCCTGGCCGTCAAAACTCTTGCCGTGCAGGACCGCGATCTCGCGCTTGGTGCGGTTGATCGCGTCATGGATCAGGTCCAGCTCGACCTTGAGCTTCTCGCATTGCTCGATCTGGGCGCGATAGGTTTCGAGCAGTGCATTGGCTTCCGCGACTTCGCGCGTGGCCGTTCCTTCGAGGGTTTCCATCGCTGCACTCCTTCCCGCACTGGGGTTTGCCATCTGGGCGCGGATCGCGCGCAGCTCAGCCATGATCTCGCGATGCATGGGGCCGACGTCGCCGTCGGCGACTTCCTGGATCGGCATGATGTCGCCGCCGATGGCTTCTTCGATGCGAAAACGCTTGCGATGAACGGGCATGAGACTCTTCCTGAATTCCACTCCTTCATCTTTTAGACCGATGCGATTTAACACCGAGTTCACGCGAGGAACTTAGCGAGCGCATGGCGCGGTGGCGCGCTCACCGGCGATTAACCATGATGCTTGCGCATTTATTGAAAATAAACGCTACCGGACAAATCCGCCTGCCAAAGCCGACACGGTGAATCGAAACGGCCGATCCGTTTACCAAACCGATCAGGTTTTCGTTGTTTATTCACCACGTGAAGGGGGGCGTTGGTTAGCGCTTCCTGAAGACGCACAGACCAGACGAAACCAGTACAGAGTACGTCGATGTCCAGAAATCTTTCTCTTGCGCTGCTTGCCGGCGCCTCTCTCCTTAGCGTCGGTGTCAATCGCGCCGCGGCCTTCGACGGTGGCGAACCCAACGTGATCTATGCCAACGATCCGCAGGCGAGCGCGGCGCGCACGGCCTACGCCGATCGCGCCAATATGGGCGGCGGCTTTATCCAGTTCCTGTTCGGCGATGGACCGCAGAGCCAGCGTTACTATCAGCAGGAGCCCGGCTACCAGCGGCAGCCTTCCTATCCGGTCTATCAGCAGGAGCCTCCATCATATGCGCCGCAGCGTGGCATGGCTCCGCAAGGCGCGCCGGGCCAGGACCAGGCCTACGATCCGACACAGCGACGCTTTGATCCAAGATTTGAAAAGCAGGAAGTCGAGTATCATGGCAGGGAAGGCGCCGGCACCATCGTGATCGATACGCCCAACAAGTTCCTGTATCTGGTGCAGAGCGACGGCCGCGCGCTACGCTACGGCATTGGCGTCGGCCGTCCCGGATTCGCCTGGTCGGGCACCAAGACGATCTCGGCCAAGAAGGAATGGCCGGACTGGACGCCGCCGCCGGAGATGCTGGCGCGCCGTCCCGACCTGCCGCGGCACATGGTGGGCGGTCCGGAAAATCCGCTCGGCGCGCGCGCGATGTATCTCGGCTCCTCGCTCTACCGCATCCACGGCTCGAACGAGCCCTGGACCATCGGCACCAACGTCTCATCGGGTTGCATCCGCATGCGCAACCAGGACGTCATCGACCTCTATGGCCGCGTCAATGTCGGCACCAGGGTTATCGTGCTCTGATCGACATCGCGAGCTTAAACAAGAATGGCCGCCCACGGGGCGGCCATTCGCTTTTTGGGATCGGGCGCGGCTTACGCGTAATCGCTGTCGTTGTCGCCGCCGAAATCGTCGGAATCGAGATCCATGGCGTCCTGATCGGCATCGGCGTCCTGATCGGCATCCTGTTGGCGATCGATCGCGGCCTGGTCGAGCATGCCGCTGCTGGAGCCGGTGTCGCTGCGGCCGATATCGTTGACCCCGGCGTCGCTGGCGAGCGAACTGCCCGACTGATCGCCCCACGGCCTGCCGCTACCGCCCTGATTGGTGTCGCCAAAGGCCTGTTGATGGCCGCCGCCCATCATGCCGCGGATGCCGTTCAGCAGCAGCGAGCCGCCGACCACGCCGGCCGCGGCTGCCGCCGCCGTGCCCAGGAACGAGCCGCCACCGCCGCCAAAGGGCGGGGCGCCGAACGAAGAGCCGAAGCCGCCGGGGCCTTGACCCTGGCCATAGGGGCCTTGGCCAGGGGCGCCTTGGCCGTAGCCCTGGCCTTGATCGAAACGGCTGCCGCCCTGCGACTGCTGCAGCACCTGGCCCGAGTTCCAGACCGGGCGGTTCGGGACCGGCGGCGGAACATTGGGCACCGAGCCGCGCGGCTGGCTGTCCTTTCCGAACACCGCATCGCGCATCGAATCGAGGAAGCCGCCGGATTGCTGTTGTTCCCCGGCGTGGGCCTGCTCCAATTCCTGGATGTGGGCATTGGCGCGCTTTAGCGCCTCATCCTGCACCAGTACCGTCTGCACCAGCGCGTAGGTCGCATTCGGCGCCTTGCGCAAACCTTCCTGGATCGCCGCGGCCGCGTCGGAATCGCGCGGCGCACCTTCCACCCGGGCAAGCCGGTCAAAGAGATCGTCAACCAATTGGCGTTCTTGCGGTGTCATGGCGTCGCCTCCTCGCGTAGCCGGGAATCGCCAGCAAAATGTAGGGGGGCTTTGTGTCTCGCCTAGCGCTTCCCCAAAATTAAATTTCTGTATGCGACAGAACGCCCCAAAGCTTGCGCAGCCCCTTAGCGACCCAATGTGACTTTATTCGCCTCCAGTAGCGCCGGAAAGTCATCGCCCGCGAGATAGGCATGCTCGATCTCGCGCACCTTGGTGAGCGGATCGAGGCTGATCAGCACGTCATCGACAAAGCCGGGATGGCACATCACGACGCCGTCTTCCGGCAGCCCATCGAGGAACTCGCGCATCAGCGCAGCATAGTCAGGGATGCGGGAATAATCATAGGCGCCGGCGAAGGCCGGGTTGACCTTGAGCCCCGTGCGCGCGGCGCGGCGTTTGAATTGCGTCGAGAGATAATCGAGAAGCAGCGCCTTGGGCGAAGCGAGCCGCCGGCCGAGCGGCTGGTTGCGCCGGGCCTGACGCACCCAGGCGCCAGGGGCCTTCTCCTTCACCGCGGCGAGAAGACCGTCGCGAACCTGCGGGTAAAGCTGCACATGCTGATGGCCGTCGACGAAATCGGGCGTGCGGCCGAACAGATCGCGGAACAGGTTGAGCTGCATCGCGACTTCGGCGCGGATGATCTCGGGATCGAGCCGGCGCAGCTGACCTGCACGCAGAAGCTTCCTGAAGGGCAGGAACAGCTCGTCCCGGAGCGGACGAAAATGCATGCTCAAGGGTCGGAACGGCGCGGTCAGCGTGACATGCAACCCGACCGCCGCGCCCGCATTCTTCGCCGCAACTTCCTGCAGGCGCGCAACCTCGTCGCGGCCGATCGCTGATGTCACCACCATCACCGAGGTCGCATTGAGACGACCGCGTTCGACCAATTCGCGAATGGCGCGGTTGACGCCGGGGCTGATGCCGTAGTCGTCCGCGCAGAGCCAGATCCGCCTCGGCGGCGCCGCGTTCATTCGGCCGCGGTCCGCTTGCCGGCGTCGGTCACCGTCTCGACCGCCGCCTCGCAATGCTTCTCGCTATGCTCGGCGACGAAGTAGATCGGACGTGCTTTCAATTCGGAGAGGATCTTGCCGATATATTCCCCGACGATGCCGATCATGATCAGCTGCACGCCGCCGATCGTCATCAGGCCGACCACCAGCGAGGGATAGCCCGGCACCTGCTTGCCGGTGGTCCAGACTTCCCAGAGGATCGAAAGTCCGAACAGGAAGGCGCCGGCAGCGAGCAGCACGCCGAGCAGGCTCGCAAAGCGCAGGGGGGCCACCGAAAACGAGGTCAGGCCTTCGATCGAGAGGCCGAGCAGCCGCATGAAGTTGAACGTGGTGACGCCGTGCGCGCGCGGCTCCGGCTCGTAGTCGACACGGATCTGCTTGAAGCCGATCCAGCTCGCGAGGCCCTTGAAGAAGCGGTTGCGTTCCGGCAGTTGCCGGAGTGCGGCCACCGCGCGCGGGGAGAGCAGGCGGAAGTCGCCGGCATCTTCCGGGATCTTCTGCCGCGCGCCCCAATTGATCAGCGCGTAGAAGCCGTGCACCGAGAGTCGGCGCAGCAGCGGCTCGTTTTCGCGATGCGCCTTGGCGGTATAGACCACGTCATAGCCGCCTTCGATCCAGTGGCTGACCAGCTGCTCGACGAGGGCAGGCGGGTGCTGGCCGTCGCCGTCCATGAACATCACGGCGCCGCGGCGGGCGTGATCGAGCCCGGCCATCAGCGCGGCCTCTTTTCCGAAATTGCGCGACAGCGACACCAACTGGACGTCGAGCGCGTCGGCCTTCAGCGAGCGCGCCATCGACAGCGTTGCGTCGGTCGAGCCGTCATCGACATAGACGACTTCGCAGGAAAGCCTGAAGCGCTGCCGCAGGCTCGCCGCGAGCGCGTTCAGCCGCTCATGCAGCGCGGCCAGTCCCGCCGCCTCGTTATAGACGGGGACGACGATCGAAAGCCCCTGTGCCGCGGCATTCGCCGCCGTGGTCGACAGGCTCGAGACATCGCTACCGAGCATCATGTTCAAAAATCCCAGCTCCCCCGGTGAGCAACATATGGCAATCGGTGCGACTTGTCGCCACAGCGGCGAAATTACCGAATTGACATTATTGTCGCAGGAACTCGTCGAGCTTCGCAAACAGCGGGTTCTCGCGGTCCAGCACATAGTCCAGCGAGGCCACCGACACCGTCTCGGCGCCATTGGCGCGCAGGAAGCTGCCGAGCGCGTAGAGCTGCGACGGTGGGCAGTGCAGCGTGATCATGCCGGACGAGGTCGGGCCGCCGAACGGAGACACCACGCCGAAGCGGTTATGAGCCTCGGCCAGCATCGCCGCATCGCAACCGGCAAAGCGGGTGCGCACCTCGCGATATTTGTTGGCACGTGCACGCGCTGCGATGTGATCGAGGATGATGCGCGCGGTTTCGCGCGCCTCCACCGTCCAGTCGGCGTCGCGCGAGGCTACGAGGTTGGCCTGGCTGCGCAACATCACGCCGTCGTCGAGCACCTTCAGCCCGTTGGCGGCAAGCGTCGCCCCCGTCGTGGTGATGTCGACGATCAATTCCGCGGTGCCGGTTGCCGGTGCGCCTTCGGTCGCGCCCGCGCTCTCGACAATGCGGTAATCGACCACGTCGTGCGAGGCGAAGAAGGTCCGCGTCAGGTTGATGTATTTGGTCGCGACCCGCATCCGCCTGTTATGCTGCTCGCGGAAACCGGTGGTGACGTCGTCTAGATCCGCCATGGTGCGCACGTCGATCCAGGCGGCCGGCACCGCGACCACGACATTGGCGTGACCGAAGCCGAGCTGATGGATCAAGAGCACGCGCTTGTCGGCATTGGCGATGTTCTCGCGCACCAGATCCTCGCCGGTGACGCCGAGATGGACCGCGCCGCTGGCGAGCTGGGCTGCGATCTCGCTTGCCGAGAGATAGGCGATCTCGACATTGTCGTAGCCCATCATGGTGCCGCGATAGTCGCGGGCGCCGCGCGGCTTGGCGAGTGAAATCCCGGCATGGGTGAAGAAGGCTTCGGCGTTTTCCTGCAGCCGGCCCTTGGAAGGCACCGCGAGAACGAAGGGCGTGCTCATGGCTTGCTCCCGCGGCCAAGCTCGGTGAGCGCTTCGACCCAGACCGAGAATCCGACGGCGGGGATCGGCGTGGCCGAGCCGAGCTGCGTCATCAGCCCGTCGTAGCGGCCGCCGGCCACCAGCGGCTCGGCCCCGTTGCCGCTCTTGTGCAACTCGAACTCGAAGCCGGTGTAGTAGTCGAGCCCGCGGCCGAAGGAAGTCGAGAAGCGCGCCTTGCGTATGTCGATGCCGCGCGCGGCCATGAAGCCGACGCGGCTTTCGAGCTGGTCGATCGCGGCGGACAGGTCGAGCTTCGCGTCGCTTGCGAGCGCGCGCATTTGCGCCACCGCATCATCAGGGTCGCCGGAGATGGCGAGAAAGCGCTTGATGATGCCAGAGGCGTCGCGCGGCAGCGCACCGGCCTTCAAGGTCGATTGCTCGAGGAAGCGGTCGGCGATCTCGGCAACCGTGCGGCCGCCGACATTGGTTGCGCCCGCAATCGACATCAGGTCGGTGACCAGCGCCAGCGCGGCCTGGCGGTCGCTGCCGGCAAGGGCTGCGAGCACGCCCTCATATTCGTTGCGGCCAGGCGCGGTCTTGAGCGTGAGCTGCTCGATATCCTGAGCGAGATCGATCTTGCGGTTGAAATCCTTGATCAGCCGCCGTCGCCAGACCGGGAACAGCTGCAGCGCATCGATCAGCGCGTTGAACAGCGCGACGTCGCCGGTGCGGATTTCAACATCGCTGACTTCGAAGGCGCTGGTTGCTTCCAGCGCCAGCGCCAGCATCTCCGCGTCGGCCGCGGCGCGATCCTGCCGTCCGAATGATTCGATGCCGGCCTGCAGGAATTCGCTCGGGCGACCCCACCGATAGCGGAACACCGGGCCGAGATAGGAGAAGCCGGCAGGCTGGGCGGCGCGCGGCGAGGCGAGATAAGCGCGCGCGACGGGAATGGTGAGATCAGGCCGCAGGCAGAGCTCCTCGCCGCTGGCGTCGGTGGTGAGATACAGGCTCTTGCGGATGTCCTCGCCGGAGAGATCCAGGAACGGCTCGGCCGGCTGCAGGATCGCGGGCTCGGAGCGCTCGTAGCCGGCCTGCGCAAACGACAATAGCAGCGCGTCCGCCCAAGAAGCAGTTCCAGTGGCGGTTCCGGTCGCGGAATTGGCTGTCGTCGCGCTCATCAACGGTCCAGAAAGGTGAGATGCCGGGGTTCCCCGGTGATTTGGCGCTGCCCTTAGCACGGCTCGGATGAGGTTTCGACAGGCATCCGGCAAGTGCCTTAACGTCTTGTGTCTTAACGGCTTTTAATGGCCGTTAGCGGATCCTTGCCAATCGCCGAGCGCGGCCTGGACCAGCGCCAGTGCGGCGACTGCCGCAGTATCCGCCCTGAGGATCCGCGGGCCCAGCGCCAGCCTCAAGGCTTTGGGCTGCCGCAACAAGAGCGTGCGCTCTTCCTCGGCAAAGCCGCCCTCGGGGCCGATCAGGACATCGATGCCATTCGCATGCGCCGGACCTGCTTTGAGCGCCGCAAGGGGATCGGCGACGTCAGCTGCCTCGTCGCAGAACACCAACAGGCGTTGCGCATCGCGACCAATGAGAAACCGCTCCAGCGGCACGGGATCGGCGACTTCGGCCAGGCTCAAAATCCCGCACTGCTCGGCCGCTTCGATCACATTGGCGCGCATGCGCTCGCCATTGAGGCGCGAGACTTGCGTGAAGCGGGTCAGCACCGGCTGCAGCGAAGAGGCGCCCATCTCGACCGCCTTCTGCACCATGTAGTCGAGCCGCGCATGCTTGAGCGGCGCGAAGACGCAAGCGAGATCGCGCAGGCGATCCTGTGCGCGAGTCTGGCTCTCGATGGTCAGGCTGTCCGGCCGCTTGCGCCCCGCAATCGACGCGCGCCATTCGCCGTCGCGGCCGTTGAACACGAGGACTGTATCGCCCGCGGAAAGCCGCAGCACATTGCCGAGATAGTTGCTCTGCTCGCGCTCCAGCGCGACCGTCTGGCCCTCGCCGAGCAGGGCATCGACGAACAGCCGGGGACTGCGAAAATCGAGTTCAGGCATAATGTGAATGTTCCGATTTCGGGCCGCTTTTAACCTAAAGGTCTAGAATCCGGGGCAAATATTGGTCCCAAATGCGGCCGTGCGCCGCGCTATTGCCAAATTCCGCGGGTTGTTAAGACTCGGCAGGAATCGTAAAAGGACCAAACCGGAAACATTTCCGAATTTTGTTCGGGACAAGTTTGGGCCGTTGATTGGCCCGTTGGAACTGCCGGAGAAACAGCCTTGATGATCCATCGTTTGATCGTGCCGCTGACGCTGGCCGCCCTTTCCGTCCAGGCGCATTCCGCGCTGGCACAGGGTGGGTTCCCCGCGCCGCTGCCGGGCCAGCAGCAGGCGCGCCCGATGGCGAATGATCCGGCCTTTCCGCCCGTCAACGGCGCGGCGCCGAGCGCCTCGCTCGGGTCCGCGCCGGCCTCGCCATTTCCGTCCGCTGGCGCGGCGCCGATTGCCGGCGGTGGGGGGTCGTTTGCGCCGGCTCCGCCCTCGCAGGCGGGCGGTGCGGCCGCTGACGCCTGCATGAAGGGTTTCATTCCGCTGCGCGAGGATGCCGAGAAGAAGGGCAAAGCGATCAAGGCGGCCAGCGACCGGCATGCGACGCCGGAAGAGGCCTGCAACGCCTTCCACGTCTACAGCGCCGCCGAAGTCAAGATGATCAAATATGTCGAGACCAACGCCACCAAATGCGGAATCCCGGGATCGGTGGCGGAGCAGTTGAAGGCCGGCCACAAGAATACCGAAGGTGTCGAGAAGAGGGTCTGCACCATGGCCGAGCAGATGAAGACCCGCGGACCGGCGGGCCCGAGCCTCAGCGACGTGCTGGGCACGGCGAACGCCGCTCCGGAGGCCACCGCCTCGCGCAAGGGCGGCAGCACCTTCGATACGCTGAACGGCAACGTCCTGCAACGATGAGCGACGCGGTCACCCGCGTCGCCGACTCCACCGGCAACTGGGTCGACACCTTGGCGCCGGCGTGGGCGCGGCCCTATCTGCGGCTCGCCCGTCTCGACCGCCCGATTGGTTCCTGGCTGTTGCTGATGCCGTGCTGGTGGTCGGCGGCACTTTCCGCCGGTGTCGCGCATCATCTCGATCGCCTGCCGCTTGATCTCGCGCTGTTCTTTATCGGCGCGTTCGTGATGCGAGGCGCGGGATGCACCTGGAACGACATCACCGACCGCGATCTCGATGCAAAGGTCGAGCGCACGCGCTCGCGGCCGATCCCGGCCGGACAGGTGAGCGTGAAGCAGGCGCTGATCTTTCTGGTCGCGCAGGCGCTGATCGGCCTTGCGGTGCTGCTGCAATTCAACCGCTTTGCGGTCGGAACCGGCATCGCTTCGCTTCTCATCGTCGCCGTCTATCCCTTCATGAAGCGCATCACCTGGTGGCCGCAGATCGTGCTGGGGCTCGCCTTCTCGTGGGGTGCGTTGATGGGATTTGCGGTGACCTTCGGGCGGTTGGACGCCACCGCCTTCGTGCTCTATGCCGGCTCGATCAGCTGGGTGATCGGCTATGACACCATCTATGCCCATCAGGACACCGAGGACGATGCGCTGATCGGCATCAAATCGACCGCGCGGCTGTTCGCCGAGCGCACGCACCAGGCGCTGGTGATCTTCTATGGTGTTGCGGTGGCCGTGATTGGTATCGCGCTGGCGCTCGCCGGTGCAGGACTTGCTGGGTGGATCGGGCTCGCTGTTTTCGCCGCGCATCTCGCCTGGCAGATCCGCCGGTTGAAGATCGACGATCCCGCGCTGTGCCTGCGCGTGTTCAAGTCGAACCGCGATGCTGGATTGCTGCTGTTCGCGGGGCTGTTGATGGATGCGGTAGTGCGAGCCGCTTGATGCGGATTTGCAGCAAAGCATAGGGTGGGCAAAGACGCTCTTGCGGCGTGCCCACCGCCTTCGTCGTAATGAAACGATTTGGTGGGCACGCTTCGCTTTGCCCATCCTACGAAGCTTCAATTCCTTGCGATGATCTCGCGTTCGCCGCGGAAGAGATTCGCGGGGTTGAGCAGGGCGCCGATCCGCCGCCGCATCAGAAATTTTGGCCGCCGCGCGCGGATCGCGTTGCAGCGACGCCGCCGGGGCGCGGGCTCGCGCGCCTCGTCCTGCAATTGCGGCAGCGAGAACAGCTCGCTCCACATCAGCCAGGCGTTGGCGATCTCGTCGTGGTCCTCGCTGACGCAGAGCGGAATGGTGAGCGAGGGGTCGCGGTGCAGCAGCACCAGCATCTGCGACTCCTTGATGTCGCGCAGCGCGACACCGAGGAAATCGCTGACGCGAACATTGACGGCCATCCGCATGCCCTGGACGGCACGGCGCAGCACGACGCGTTCGCGGTGAAGTTCGATCTGCCTGATGCCGCCATCCGCGCGCACGTCATGCGCGTTGAAGCTCACGGGCAGAGAAAGAGGGTCGAGCCGCTGCTCGCGGCTCGACCCGGCGGGATTGATCCCGCTTGTTGCTGTTTGACGCCTCACGGCTTTTTCTCCCCGCCGGGCTTATGCTCCCGGTCGATGCGTGAGACTTTGCCACGGCGATGTCCGTTTCGGCTTAAAAAGGCTGGTTAAAGAGCCGTCACCGGGGTGGAAACGCCTTCCATGATTGACAAGACCTTGGCATGCATGATTGACGAGATGTTGCCGAGATGCCGAAAATTGCGGGTTTCGCGCGCAGGAAAATGCTTGAAGTCCGCGCCAATCGGGCACATCTGGTGGGTTCATTGATTTGGTCCGCGCCCCCTCAAATGCCAGGGATTTCGT
>DATMNV010000013.1:0-2272 GCA_035568535.1 Bradyrhizobium sp. | reverse complement strand
GCGCAACGCTGCCGCCGCTGACGCCGACGCCCGCGACCAGCTGGCCCTCGCTGGTGAGCGGCGCTCCGCCGCCCATTGAGCAAAACCGTCCCCCGGAAAGCCCCATCAGGGGGAAGAGCTCCTGCCCAGGCTGCACCAGCGCAGAGAGCTCGGCCGTTCGAAGTCCCACCAGCGCGGACGTGTAGGCTTTCCGCTCCGACAGCTCGATCGAGAAAGCCGGCGCTCCGCTCATGCGGTGCTTGAGAATGATGTTGCCGTGAATATCCATGACACAAACGGCAACCGGTACTTTGGCGCGTACCGACTGCGCTTCGACGCGGTCCGCAATATTTTTGGCAAAGGCAAGCAAATCCATGGCTCGTGTCCTTTCTGATGCATGTTGAAACAAATTCAGGCGCGCGTCCTCTGATGCGCGTCAGCCGGCGTGGCCGAGTTGCCCCACATAGAATCCCAGGCGATCTTCTGCGTCTCCGGGCCGATGGAAGCCCTGCTCGAACAAAGCCTTGATCTTGCCCTGCGCAGCCGGCCGAGCGATCGAGGTCATGCAGGCGTCCCAGCCGGCAGCGATCTCGACGTCCTGCGGCAGGCTGGCGGCACTCACCAGGCGCTTGGTGTTCGCGATCGCCCACTTGTCGAACGACGCGATGCGCTTGGCCAGCGCGTCGACGAAGCCGTCGAGCTCGCTGTCCGGCAGCGACCTGTTCACATAGCCATAGGCTTGCGCGAGGTCGCCCCCGATATCATCGGAGCTCAGCAGCACCTCCAGGGCTCTCTGCCTGCCCATTTGCCGCGGCAGGCGCGCCATGGGCCCGCCGCCGGCGACCACGCCGACGCCCACTTCCCACTGCGACAGAACCGCTTTCTCGCGGCTCGCGAAACTCATGTCGCAGGCGAGCGCGATCTCACTTCCGTTTCCGGTCGCGCGCCCGCGGATCAGAGCGATCGACACGACAGGCATACGCGTGAGCCGCACAAGGATGTCCGGCCACGCCTCCAGGCCCGTCGGCCCCTGGGGCATGCCGGTCAGCTCCTTCATATCGGTATTGAAATCGCTGTGATTGAGGAAGAATCCATCGACGGCACTGTCGAAGACCAGGACCCTGACCTCCTCGTCAGCCTCGACGGCGGTGATGATCTCTCTGATCTCGCGGACGAACTGCGGCCCCATGACGTTCAACGGGGGATTGTCGAACGTGACCCGCCAATAGGCGGCCGATGGGCGAGTAAGCCGGATCTGCGGCTTCTGTGTCGTTACGTTCATCGGTGCTTTTTGTGTCGCTGCGTTCATTGGATCCTCCATGAGCTGTCTCCTCCCATCGCGGAGGATGCATTGGCAAAATCTCGCGCGAACGCCTCGATTTGGGCGTTGCTCGCGCAAGTACCCTGCGTCCAGGACGGCCCGTTGGCACGTTATGCGTTGTGAGAAGTTGTTAACGCGTATTTGCAGCGTGAATCCCGGCGCATCGGTGCAGCCAGTGATCGCGATCTCAGGCGGCGTGGAAACGCTTGCGTTTCAACCTGACGGCGAGCGCAAAATGCATTATGCTCCGTCCAAGCCGCCCGCATACCAGGCGCGGCGAAAAAAACCGGGAGCAACGCGCATGCAAATATCAAAGCTTCGTCTTTCCGTGATCGCAGTCGCCTCAATCGGCACCTTTGTGCTGGCCGCCCCCGCGGCCGCACAACTGCTCGAGCACAAGGACCTGACGGCTTCCATCGCAATGACCATCGTCCAAACCGCAATCGATAGCTGCAAGGCCAATGGCTACGCCGTGTCGGCGACCGTGGTCGGCCGCAATGGCGAGATCATCGTTCAGGTGCGCGGCGACAACACCGGGCCACACACGATCGAGAACAGTTTTCGTAAAGCCTATACCGCGCGTACATTCCGTTCGCCCTCCGGCACGCTGGTCGACCGCGTCAAGGTCGACCCGACACTCGGCCTGATCCATCTGACCAACGTCATCGCCAACCAGGGAGCGCTCCCCATCAAGGTGGGTGATGAGGTCATAGGTGCAGCCGGCGCATCGGGCGCGCCAGGCGGCGAAAAGGACGAGGCCTGCGTCAAGGCCGGGATCGACAAGGTCGCCGATCAACTGCATTGAGGTTGCGTGCCCGTCACGGCGACAGACGTAGGACCTCCTACCCGCGGTCAAGAGGCGCAGAGCGGTCCCTTGATGGTCGAGACTAGCGCCGTGCTCGATGCTGTCCAAGACGCTTCGCGCCGGCTGCGCCGGTGCCAAGTGGCATCCTGGACAGCATCTGTGCGCGG
>DATMNV010000012.1:0-13002 GCA_035568535.1 Bradyrhizobium sp. | reverse complement strand
TTCGAGGGACACGAACGATGCATCACTCGGGCGCGATTGTGCCGCGAGAAGGAGAAGCCGTGTTCGGCTATCCGAAATCTGAATTCGCAGGATGGGTTGAGCGCAGCGAAACCCATCAATCTCGTTGAGGACAGAGATGGGTTTCTGCGCTCAACCCATCCTACGCCCTGATGACCGGGAAGCTAGCGCAGCCCCTCATAGACCATGAAGCCGCGGGCGATTTTGAGCTTGCGCAGCGCGCGCGGCACCGTCTTTTCCGGCGGCGGATGGATATAGCGCCACGAGGTCAACGCGAGTTCGCCGAGGGTGTCGCCATGGGTTTCGAAGGGCGCGAGCATGCCGGTCAGGCTGATCGGGGCGTGGGCGCGGTTGTTGAAGGGGAGCAGCAGCAGCTCGAGATGAGTGGTCGCCCCGCCCGGCGTCGTTGCGGTGAGGCCGGCGATCGCCGGCAGCATCTCGTCGCCGACGGCGGCAACGATCTCCTCGATCTCGCCCCGGCTCTCCGCGGCAAAGAAGGCGGCGAAGCTTTGGTCTTTCACATCGCGGCCGAACAGCGCGCAGACGCGGGTGCCGGCAACGCGGAAGGGATAGCCGGCAGCCGGATCGTAGGAGAGCACGAAAATGTCGCCGAGCAGCTCACGCAGCGAGGCCGGCTCGATTTCGCTGCGGTCCGGCGCACGCGCGTCGCCGCGCTTGCCGTCCCAATAAGCGAAAAACTCCCGGCTGGAAGGATGCTTCATATTACAAACTCACCCCCGCGTGGGCTTCGGTGGGACAATTCTGTCCCGCTTTCGCGCACGCGCATTCCCGAAAACACTTGTGCCGGAGGGACCGTGCAGCGTCCATGCCGTGGCGGTGCGGGTGGGCTGCTTTGCGCCATTAAGGTTAAATTAACGATGTGGTTGCGGCGGCCGGCCATACCCCGCTACGGTCTTGCCATCGCGTCTCGCCGGTTTTTCTCCAGGTTCCCTGCGAGGCGCATGACAGGTGGCGTCAAACAGACTGGTCAGGCTGTCGGGGAGGGGTGGGGATGCACCCGGGCCCCGCGGCCAAAGATCAAAGCGATGAGGGAGGGTGTTCTCAGCACCCTCCCTTTACATTTTCGAAAACGCGATGTTGTGCACCGCCGCTGCATTTGTGCACTTGCACAAACAGGGCAAAGGCGCCTATCTCAAGCCCGTCCCTTTTTGAAGCGCCGCTGAAGGTCTTCTTGTCCTTGGAATCCCCGCAAGACCCGACACAGGACAGCCTGCCAGGATTGCCGGCAGAGCTCGCGCAGCAGCCGTCGCACGAGCCGATCCTGACTTTGCCGGCCGCGCTGACGGCCTATGTGCTGCTGATCGCGATCATCCACCTGCGCGTGTTCCTGCCGCTGAACTGGGAGGAATGGACCATCGACGTGTTTGGCTTCATCCCGAAGCGCTACGACACCACGCTGCTTGACGTGACGTTCCCGGGCGGGGCCGGTGCGAAGATCTGGACTTTCGTGACCTATTCGCTGCTGCACGCCAATTTCAGCCATATCGGCTTCAACGTGCTGTGGCTGTTGCCGTTCGGCAGCGCGCTGGCGCGGCGCTTTGGCGCGGTGCGGTTCTTTGTGTTCATGGCAGTGACGGCCGCAGCCGGCGCGCTCGCGCATCTCGTCACTCATGAGCATGCGCTGGCGCCGATGATCGGTGCGTCGGCGTCCGTATCGGGGACCATGGCGGCGGCAATCCGCTTTGCGTTCGTGAAGGGCAGTTTCCTTTCCTTCTCCCGCGGCGATGCCGATGCCGCCGCCAAGGTTCCGGCGCTGTCGCTGTGGCAAGCGCTGCGCAATGGCCGCGTGCTCGCGTTCCTGGCAATCTGGTTCGGCGTCAACATCGTCTTCGGCATCGGCTCGATCGCGATCGGCATCGGCGAGGGCCAGAGCGTCGCCTGGCAGGCGCATATCGGCGGTTTCTTCGCGGGGCTAGTGCTGTTCTCGCTGTTCGATCCGATACCGCGCAGCGAAAGCGATGCTGCAACTGCGTTGTCGAATCCGCCGCATTAGCGCAACCTTTAGGTCAGTTGCCGTGACTGATTGCGCAGTCGAGTGATTCCATTCATCATCCGCCAAGCAACGACAAGAGCTGCCGGCACAACGTGACGCGCTCGCCAGGAGCGCCGGAAACAAAATCGGCGCCAGGCTGTTGTCTTTAACTCGCAAAATGCGGCCCTATCTTTCAAGCGGGCCGGGCGGATTCAGGGAGGCGACTATGACGGTGCGAGCGATCCTCGATACCAAGGGCCATCAGGTCGAAAGCGTGCAGCCGGGCGCAAAGCTCTCGGCGGCGGTGAAACTACTCGGACAGAAAAAAATCGGCGCCGTTCTGGTGTTGAACGTGGCCGAGCGCATCGAGGGCATCCTCTCGGAGCGCGACATCGTGCGCGCGCTGAGCGAGCGCGGAGCCGAAGTGCTGGACGAGACGATCAGCAATGTGATGACGCGCAAGGTGGTGAGCTGCAAACAGTCCGACACGGTCGGCGCCATTATGGAGATGATGACGCTCGGCAAATTCCGGCATCTGCCCGTCGTCGAGGACGGCAAGGTGGTCGGGCTGATCTCGATCGGCGACATCGTGAAATGGCGCGTGCAGGAATATGAGCGCGAGCAGGAAGCGCTGCGCGAGTACATCAAGACTGCCTGAGCTTACGGAAGCTTCGCCTTCACCGCGCCGGGGCTCGGCGGCGCCAGCACGTGGATCGCTTCCTGGATGGAGTCGATCGCGCGTTCGGCGGAACGTGCGCCGTGCTCGATCAGGTCGGCGGCGCGATGGAAATCGAACCAGCCGATCTGGCCGACCCGCGGCGAGATCAGGAGATCGGGCGGATCACCGGCGAGGCGGGCGCGCGTGATGCGGTCCTGCATGATGTTGAAGGCATCGACCATCACCGTTGAGATGCCCGGTCGTCCGCCGCCGCCGAAGAATTCGCGCTTCACGGTGCGCTCGGGCGAGAAAAACTTGCCGAACCGGCGCTTTGGCGGCGGCGTTTCGGCCTCGGTCTCCACCGGCTCCTCGGATGCGACCGCGCCGTGGGCGTAGATGGTGGTGGAATGGGTGAAGATGTCGCTGGAAAGGTTGGCGGCGATGACGATTTCCGCACCCAGCGCGCGCGCCGCCGACACCGGCACGGGATTGACCAGCGCGCCGTCAACCAGCCAGCGGTCGCCGATCAAAACCGGTGCGAAGATGCCGGGCAGCGCATAGGAGGCGCGCATCGCATCGACCACACGGCCATGGGTCAGCCAGATCTCATGTCCGGTGCGAACTTCGGTCGCGACGGTAGCAAATTTGAACGGCAAGTCTTCGATCAGGGTGTTGCCGATCGAGGCCTCGAGCTGCGCGGCGAGCTTATCGCCGCCGATCAGGCCCGAGCCATTGAGGCGGATGTCGAGGTAGCCGAGAATATTGCGCACCTGCAGGCCGCGCGCCCATTCCTCCAGCGTGTCGAGATGCCCGGCGGCGTAGGCGCCGCCGACCACCGCGCCGATCGAGGTGCCGACCACGACATTTGGAACAATGCCGTGGGCGAGCAGGGTGCGCATGATGCCGATATGGGCAAAGCCGCGCGCCGCCCCGCCACCAAGCGCCACGCCGATCACCGGCCGGCGGATGCTGCCGAGACCGACCTTGTCGCCGCCTTCGTCGGCTCCGTTTTGGCTACGTCGCGTCAAACGCTCAAGCACCGAAAAATCTCCAGGCAAGCCAGACTATTTGCTCCGGTCCGGCTCCGCCAGAGATCAACACAAGCATGGTTTATGCCGCGGGTTAGGCAGGTAATATGACTGTATCGCGACCAAAGAAACCAATTCCCCGGCATCTTACGGGTTCCATAATCTGCCCAATGCTTGGGCGGGGGCGGGGCGACGGCTTGAATTTGCCGCGTTTTCGTTGAAAAGCAGAATCATGACAACAGGGGGTGACGGCATCTTCCGATGGCGGCGCAGCGGACGGCTGTGGCCGGGGCTCGTGCTTGCGGGAATTTTGTTCTCCCTTTCCGCCTTTCCAGCGAAAGCTCAACTCTTCAGCGACCGCCCGCCGCCGGTGCCGCCGGCTGCCGTGCCTGATCCCGGCTCGGCGGTTTCTCTGGCGCCACCCTCGGGCCCCGGGGCCGGGCCGCCGCCGAGCCTGCCGCCGGCGCTGACGCAGCCGTCGATCGCTACCGTGCCGCCTGTCGTCCCTCCGGGAGGAGCCCCGGCACAGGCGGTGCTCGCGCTCTCGGCGCGTTATGGCAAGGACCTGCCCGCCATCAATGGCGGCCTGGTCTGGCGCATCTTCTCCGACCGGCCGGATGAGACCGGTACCTTCAAGATGATCCGCGAGGATCGCAGCGCGACGCCGAATGTTGTGCTGCCGCCCGGCAATTACGTGGTGCATGTCGCGCTCGGCCTCGTCAGTGCCGTGCGCACGGTGACGCTGAAGGCGGAAACCGATCGCGAAGCCTTCGTGCTGCCGGCAGGCGGCCTGCGCATCGAAGGCCGGGTCGGCACGTCAAAGATTCCGCAGAACCAGATTTCGTTTGCGATCTACAAGGGCAGCCAGTTCGAAGGCGGCGAGCGCGCTTCGCTGGTGCCCAACGTTGCCGCCGGCGACGTCGTGCTGCTGCCGGAAGGTACCTACTACATCATCTCCAACTATGGCGATGCCAATTCGGTGGTGCGTTCGGACATCCGCGTGCAGGCCGGCAAGCTGACGGACGTGGTCGTCACCCATCGCGCCGCGGTCATCACGCTGAAGCTGGTTTCGGACAAAGGCGGCGAGGCGCTCGCCAACACCGCCTGGTCGGTGATCACGCCGGGCGGTGACGTGATCAAGGAATCGATCGGCGCGTTCCCGCGCGTCGTGTTGTCCGAAGGCGAATATCGCGCGATCGCCAAGAACGAGGGCAAGGTCTACGAGCGGCCCTTCAACGTCGTGAACGGCGTCGACGGCGAGGTCGAAGTCGTCGCGCGCTGACGCAACAAAACCATTGCAACCAGCAAGCGCTGTCATAGTTCGTAACGCGCACTAACCATCACCCGACTTTGAACTGTCATAATAGCCACAACGGCGTACCGTCTCCCGCTTTTTTACAAGCCATTAAGCCCGCCTCTCTTGGATGGCGCCGGGTGGAAGGCGTGGGGAATGTCATGGTTGCGAAGCAGTCATCCAAGAAACTCAAAGCGGAAATGTTCGACGACCTGCCTGTCCTTAAGCGCAAGTGGCACGCCGCGGTGCGCCCGGGCGAAAAGCTTCCCCGCTATGAAGATGTAATGCTCGGCAGCCTTGGCCGTCTTGCCGACCACATTGTGCTTCTGAAGAGCACCAGCGATGCCCTCGAAGTCTCGCGCAGCGGCCGCTACATCCAGCAATGGCTGAATGACGAGCGCTGGAATATTCCCCTGAGCGCGCTGGCGCCGGATTGCGCGACGGCGCTGGCGGAGTCGGCGGCGAGCGCGCTCCACAACAACCTTCCGCATCTCGCGCTTGCGCATTGCGTGCGCGACGGCATGGTCAGGACCTACGACGTGCTTGCGCTGCCCACGGCTTCGCGCTGGGGCGGCTCGCTCGTCGGCACTTACGTCAACGAGCGCAACGCGCAATATAATCTGCTGGACACGATCTTCGCCAACACCGAAGAGGGCGTGCTCTCGCTCGCGACGCTGCGCGATTTCAGCCAGAAGCCGTGCGACTTCCAGATCGTGCATCACAACCGGGCGGCCTCCGCGCTTCTGAGAGTGCCGTCCGAGAGCCTGCAATGGCGGCGGCTCAGCCAAGGCGGCAATCTGTTGTGTTCGCGCGAGGTGACGGATCGCTTGCTCGAGATCGTGGAGCGGGGCACTCGCGATCAATTCGAGATCGACAGCGACGACCGCAATCTGCGGCTCGGCCTGACCGCGTTCGGCGACATGCTCTCGCTGACGATTTCCGACGTCACTGCACTGAAGCGGCGCGAGGCCTCGTTCCGTCTGCTGTTCGATAACAATCCGATGCCGATGTGGGTGTTCGACATCGAGACCACGCGCTTCCTCGGCGTCAACGACGCCGCAGTCCAGCACTACGGTTACACCAGCGCCAAGTTCCTCAGCATGAAGCTGCAGGAGATCTGGCCGCGGGATGAATGGTCGACCCATTATGAGGCGCTGCAGCAGATCGGCGGCTCGCATTATTCGGGCCGCAACTGGCGGCACCTCAAGGCTGACGGCAGCGAAATCCAGGTGCTGACCTATGGGCGACGCGTCGCCTTCGACGGCCGCGATGCCTTCATGGTCGCGGTCGTCGACATCACCGAACGGCGCAAGGCGGAAGCCCGCATCGCCCACATGGCCCATCATGACGGCCTGACCAATCTGCCGAACCGCGAGCTGTTCCAGGAGCGGCTGAAGCGGGTGCTGGAGACCGACAAGCCGGTTGCCGTGCTCTGCGTCGATCTCGACCTGTTCAAGAACGTCAACGATTCGCTCGGCCATCCCATCGGCGATCGCCTCCTGAAGCTCGTCGCCGAACGCCTGCGCGCGCAGGTGCGCGGCAACAATCTTGCCGCACGGCTCGGCGGCGATGAGTTTGCGGTCATCCTTTCATCCGACGTGTCGTCAAACGAGGCGAGCAATTTCGCATCGCGCCTGATCAAGCTGTTGAGTGCGGCCTACGAGATCGACGGCAACGAGGTGGTGATCGGCGCTTCCATCGGGATTGCGCTGTCGCCGGGCGACGGCGATACCAGTGAGGAAATGCTGCGCAACGCCGACCTTGCGCTGTACCGCGCCAAGGAAGACGGCGGCGGCGTGCATCGCTTCTTCGAGCGCGAGATGGATCGCCAGGCGCAGATGCGCCGCGACATGGAGCTCGATCTGCGCCGCGCCTTCGCCAATGGCGAGTTCGAGCTGCACTACCAGCCCCTGCTCGATATCGCGACCGACCGCATCAGTGGCTTCGAGGCGCTGTTGCGCTGGCGGCATCCCGAAAAGGGCATGATCTCTCCGGCCGACTTCATTCCAATCGCCGAGGATATCGGCCTGATCGTCGCGATCGGCGAATGGGTGCTGCGCGAAGCGTGCAACGAAGCGGTGAAATGGCCGGCCGACGTCAAGATCGCGGTCAACCTCTCGCCGGTGCAGTTCCGCAGCCGCAATCTGGTCCAGGTCGTGGTCTCGGCGCTGGCGAATTCCGGCCTGTCGCCGAAGCGGCTGGAGCTCGAGATCACGGAATCGCTGTTCCTGGCGGAGACCGAGGCCAATTTCGCGATCCTGCATCAGCTCCGCGAGCTTGGCGTCAGCATCTCCATGGACGATTTCGGCACCGGCTATTCGAGCCTCAGCTATCTGCGCAGCTTCCCGTTCGACAAGATCAAGATCGATCGTTCCTTCGTGAAAGATCTCGCCAGGCGCCCCGACTGCGTCGCGATCGTGCGAGCGATCTCGGGGCTGGGCCGCAGCCTCAACATCACCACGACCGCGGAAGGCGTGGAGACCATGGATCAGCTCGACTGGCTGCGCGCCGAGGGCTGCAACCAGGTGCAGGGCTTCCTGTTCAGCGCCGCGAAGCCGGCGAACGAGGTCGAGCAGCTGTTGTCCAGGTTCGGCACGCGTGCGTCGAAGGCGGCGTGAAGGCTTGCCTAGAGCATGATCCGGAAAAGTGTGTAGCGGTTTTCCGAAAAGATCATGCTCAATCAAAAAGCTAAAGCGCGATGACGATTCAACCTAATCTCATCGCGCTCTAGAACCGCGTGACGATGTCCGACAGGGCGGGGCGAGGGCGGTCCTCGCTCGGTTTTGACGGCGTGCCGATATGGATGAGGCCTGCGAGCTTCTCGTCCGGCTTCAATCCAAAGCCGTCGAGCACGTCACGGTCGAACGCGAACCAGCCGGTCAGCCAGCACGCGCCGTAGCCGAGCGCGGCCGCAGCCGTGACGAGGTTCATTGCGCTCGCGCCGGCCGACAATTCCTGCTCCCACGGCGGCACCTTGGGATGCGGCCTGGTGAAGCTGACGACGCCGATCACAAGCGGCGCGTCGGTGAGGCGCTTCTTCTCGATCTCGATCTCAGCCGGCGACGCCTGCGGGTTCTTCTTGGCAAACACCTTTGCGATGATCTCGCCGGCGCGGACGCGCGCGTCGCCCTCGAACAGGATGAAGCGCCAGGGCGCAAGCTTGCCGTGATCGGGCACCCGCGCGCCGATGGTGAGGATGGTTTCGATCTCCGCCGGAGAAGGGCCGGGGCCGGTCATCTCGCGCGGCTTCATCGAACGTCGGGTTTTGAGCAGTTCCAGGGCGTCAGGCATGGGGAATCCTTGCTTCGCGCCGCATGGCGACGCCCAGCCAATATCGGGTGATTGCGCGATCTTGGCAAGAAGACCAGCAAGGGCTCGAAGTTTAGAATCGGACTATAGCGCGATGGGATTAGGATGAATTAGCTGACGCTCGACATGATCAGGCGCAGGCACGAAGGACTCGGCCTTCCCGCAGAGTCCTTGATCAAGATCGGGCAAAAAGCTGCCTAGGCCGCCTCGGCCAGCTTCGCCCGCTTGATGTCGGGCGGCGTCGCTTCCTCGACCAGCGCAGCGATCGCCTCATCCGTTGCCATCACCTTCTGGCCCTCGCTGCCGAGCCGGCGGACGGAGACGGTGTGGGTCTCGGCTTCCTTCTTGCCGACCGCGAGCAGCGCCGGGACCTTCGCCAGCGAGTGCTCGCGAACCTTGTAATTGATCTTCTCGTTGCGCAGGTCGATCTCGACGCGCAGGCCCGCGCGTCGCGCGGCGGCCACCACCGTCTTGGCGTATTCGTCGGCCTCCGAGGTGATCGTGGTGACGACAGCCTGCGTCGGCGCCAGCCAAAGCGGAAAGTTGCCGGCATAGTGCTCGATCAGGATGCCGATGAAGCGCTCCATCGAGCCGCAGATCGCGCGATGCACCATGACAGGCGGCTTCTTCGAGCCGTCGTGATCGATGTAGAACGCGCCGAACCGCTCCGGCAGGTTGAAATCGACCTGCGTGGTGCCGCACTGCCAGTCGCGGCCGATGGCGTCGCGCAGCACATATTCGAACTTCGGCCCGTAGAACGCGCCTTCGCCCGGATTGATGGAGGTCTTGATCCTGTTGTTCTTCGCCTGAATTTCGCTGAGCACCGTCGCCATCACGCGCTCGGCATGGTCCCACATCGCGTCGGTGCCGACGCGCTTCTCCGGCTTGGTCGAGAGCTTGATCGTCAGCTCGCCGGTAAAGCCGAAGTCCTCGTAGACCGAGAGGATCAGATCGTTAATCTTCAGGCACTCGTCGGCAAGCTGCTCCTCCGTGCAGAAGATATGCGCGTCGTCCTGGGTGAAGCCGCGCACGCGCATCAGGCCGTGCATCGCGCCTGACGGCTCGTAGCGGTGCACCACGCCGAATTCGGCGAGGCGCAACGGCAGGTCGCGATAGCTCTTCAGGCCGTGCTTGAAGATCTGCACATGACCCGGGCAGTTCATCGGCTTCAGCGCAAACCAGCGTTTGTCCTCGGCGTCGTCGCCGGCCGATTGCGCCGCGAACATGTTCTCGCGGTACCAGTCCCAGTGGCCCGAGGTCTCCCACAAGACCTTGTCGAGAATCTGCGGCGCATTGACCTCGCTGTACTCTCCGGTCAGCCGCCGCCGCATATAGGCGATCACGGCCTGGAAGATGGTCCAGCCCTTCGCGTGCCAGAACACCACGCCCGGACCTTCTTCCTGGAAATGAAACAAATCCAGCTCGCGGCCGAGCCTGCGGTGGTCGCGCTTCTCGGCTTCCTCGATCTGCTTCAGATACGCGTCGAGCTCTTCCTCTTTCGCGAACGCCGTGCCGTAGATGCGGGTCAGCATCGGATTGTTGGAATCGCCGCGCCAATAGGCGCCGGCCACCTTCATCAGTTTGAAGGCGTTGCCGATCTTGCCCGTCGAGGTCATGTGCGGGCCGCGGCAGAGGTCGAACCAGTCACCCTGGAAATAGATCTTGATCGGCTCGTCGCCGGGAATGGCGTCGACCAGATCGACCTTGAAATTCTCGCCCTTGTCGCGGAATACCTGCTTGGTCTTTTCGCGATCCCAGACTTCCTTGGTGAAGGGTTTGTCGCGCGCGATGATCTCGCGCATCTTCTTCTCGATGGCGGCAAAGTCTTCCGGCGTGAACGGCTCGTTGCGGAAGAAGTCGTAGTAGAAACCGTTCTCGATCACGGGGCCGATCGTCACCTGCGTGCCCGGCCACAGCGACTGCACGGCTTCCGCCAGCACATGCGCGGCGTCGTGGCGGATCAGTTCCAGCGCGCGCGGCTCGTCGCGGTTGACGAACTCGATCTTCGCATCCTGCGTGATGGGATCGTTGAGATCGGCGAGCTCGCCGTCGAGCGCCATCGCCACCGTGCGTTTGGCAAGCGAGGGCGAAATGCCCTTGGCGATCTCAAGGCCGGTGGTGTCCTTGGGAAATTCGCGCGCGGCGCCGTCGGGGAAGGTGAGGGTGATCTTGTGGACCGGCTCGACGGGCCTCAGATTCGAAAGCGAGTACTGGAATCCGGATTCGGATTTGCGGTCGGTCATATTGGTCTCCTGAGGCTCACTCCTGCGAACGAGCGCAGGTAAGCGGGAACGGGAGCCATATAGCAGGCGAATCGGGCAAAGCAATCGGTGCCGTCGGGGAAAATCCGCAAATGACGGCCATTTCAGCAGGCTGACACCAATGCCACACTTCACAGCGCGTGGTTGCCGGCGCATGGACTTGCCGCCGTCGGCTTGCTAAATTCACCGAAGTCCTCCCTCTGCCTGTTCCGGCCGTTCCCATGTATCCGCGCTTCGCTCTGGTCGCAGCTCTCCTCCTTGTCTGCGGTCCGGCGTTGGCGGCTTCGTTTGGCGCGCGCGCAGCGCCGGGCCTCGCCGCCGCGGCGCCGATGACGTTCTATGTGGTCAGGGGTGCGGCGGACGCCTGCGGCCGCGGCTGCGACCGCTGGATCGCAGTGGAAGGGCAGGTGGACTCCAACGCCGCCGCGCGCTTCAAAAAATTCCTGTCGCAGCAGCGCGATCGCACGTTGCCGATCTACTTCTATTCGCCCGGCGGCAATCTCGACCAGGCGGTTGCGATGGGCAGCATGCTGCGCGAAAAACCCACCGTGGCCCGGGTCGCGCGAACCGTGGTGCGGGAATGCGGTTTCGAGGCGCAGGACAGCGAGGCCTGCATCAAGCTGAAACAGTCCGCGCGCGAGCTTCACGGCGATCTCTTCACGCGTAACGCGATATGCGCCTCCGCGTGTCCCTATCTGATCCTTGGTGCTGCCACCCGCGAAATCGCGCCGGATGCGGCGCTCGCCGTTCACTCGCCCAAGGTCGTGCTCTCCTTCCTCGGCGTCGGCAAGCCGACGCCATCGATGGTGGCGGCGGCGACCGAACGCGGCCGCGACCGTGGCGATCGCCTGCTCGCGGGCTATTTCGCCAAGATAGGGGCGGATGCCGCGCTGCTCGATCTCTCCAGGACCGTCCGGTTCGAGGACATGCACCTGCTCACGCGCGAGGAGATCGTCCGCTTCGGGATCGATCCCCGCGAATTCGTCGAGACGTCGTGGTCGTTCGAAAACAACGGGCCCAGCACCCTGCACAAGGTCGCGGTTCAACGCAATCCCGGCGAGAAATCCTTCCGGCTGATGCAGTGGCGGCTGATCTGCTTCGACAGCGACCGCTTCGAGCTGGATGTTCAGCGCCCGGCAACAGCGAATCCGACCTTTTCCTCGGTTGCGATTGTCGGAGACGGCGCGAAGCCGCTCTACTTCTCCTATCCGCCGGCCAAGGCGTCGGGCTTCGAAGTGTGGGGCATGCGGATGACGAGGGCCTCGGTGCAGTCGCTTCTCGGTCTGTCACAAGTCGAGTTCACGGAGTCGTCGATTGCCGCGGACGGACACCGTGTTCGACAATCCATGAAACTCTCCAGCGACGGATTGCCGGGCGCGCTGGATAGTCTGATCGCTTCCTGTCCGCCGTCGAGACGTGCGACGCCGTCACAGACCACCGCCTCGCGCGACCGCACAGAGAAATAAGCGCCGCTCGCATTCTCCCGCCTGCTCCCGCCTGCTCCCGCCTCGGTCGCGCTCAACACCTCCGTGCTCTATGTCGGGCAGGCGATCGGCTCATTCGTTGGTGGCCTGTTTCATGCGCGCGAACTCCTGTATGGCCTCGGTTTTGTCGCGATGGCCTTCGTGGCGCTGGCGGTGATGCTGGTGATCACGAGCCAGCCTCGACCGGCCTCGGCGGTCTATCCGATCCACGCCCCGCAGGGGCTGGCCAACCGGCCGCGACCGCGTTAAAGCGCAAGCCGCAAAGACGCCGGAACCGGCTTTCTGTTTCTCCGATTACAGACAAAACGAGAGTGAACTGACATGAGAGTGATGTTGGCATTCGTCGCGGTCCTTTATTCAGCCGCGGCACTCGCTCAGACCAGCGCGCCGCCGGCGGACCAGCCGGCTGCCGGGGCCAAGCCCGCCAAGCAGGCCAAGGCGAAGGCGCCAGCCAAGGGATCGATCGCGGTCCGCCTGCAAACGTGCCAGGACATCGACGACGGAACCAAGGAACGGCTGAACTGCTACGACGAGGTGATCGCGCCGGCGCCGAAGCCGAAGGCAGGCGCGGCCAAGACCGTGATGGACTGCAAGTTCACCAAGGAAGAGGACGAGCGGCTTGCCTGCTACAACGGCTTTGTCGACAGCATGCCGAAACTGCCGAAGTCCTGATGGGACTAAGTTGAATGGCCTTCGTAGCCCCGGGTGAGCGAAGCGACATCCGGGGAACAAAGCCCCGCATATCGCATGTTCTAGCTAGTCGCTGATACGGGTCAGGATCGCCCTGAAGGCGACGCCAGGCAATTGCAGTGCGGAGCCTTCGAAGTCGACCATGTTGCCATTGTCCTTGCCCTTCAGCGTCAGCGTGATCCGGTCGGTTCCAAACAGCGGCCTGAACGCGGGATCGGCGTTGTGGCGCTCGGTCGAGACCTTGACGCTGATCCTACTGCCTTCGTC
>DATMNV010000011.1:0-2330 GCA_035568535.1 Bradyrhizobium sp. | reverse complement strand
CCGCTGCGCCTCGGCGCTGCCGATGCCGCGTTCGGCGGCACCGGCCTTGGAGGTCTGCGCCGCGACCTGGTCGGCGGTCAGGGCAAGCTTCGCTTCCAGGCCGCGCACCGCCGCGCGAGCCTGGTCCACGCGCATTCGGTATGGGTCCGGGTCGATCCGGAACAGCACGTCGCCCTTGTGCACTGCCTGGTTGTCGCGCACGTCGAGCTCGACGATCCGCCCGCTGACGTCGGGCGCCATGTGAACCAGGTCGGCCTGCAGATAGGCATCGTCGGTGCGCGGCCGCAGATCGATCCGGCGCGTTGCGAGGACCACGGTCACCAGGAGGCCGGCCAGCGCGATGAGGCTGACCAGGATACCGAGCGCCTTGCGCAATGCCAACACCGCTCAGTGACCAAACCAGAGCAGCCAGGCAAGCAACGTGGCGGACACCGCGAGGGCGGCGTAGGTCAGCAGCGGGGCGACGATGTAATCGTTGATACCGGCCACCGCGAGGATCTGCCGGATGATGACTGCGGCGACGATGCCGATTACCGCGCACAGCATCCAGGCCTGGAAGTAGGAGCCGAGCACATCCATCGTCGGCGAGCGACTGCGCGCGGCGACCGGCAGCGCGATCGCGACTCGCCACGAGGCTAGCGGCGCGCAGCAGTGTCGAGCGGCCCGAAGCCATCTGCTGCTCCCGGCAGCGGTCAACCTCACCCGCGCGAAACCTGATGCAGCCGACATTCCGCCCCACCCGTTGAGATTTCCATTTTTGGCATCTTAGCACCGACGCGATCGCATCAGGATGCAACGCTCGGCTAGCCCGCCGCCGAAAGCGATCAGCGGGCTGCCGCCGGCGCGGCGCAGCCAGGCGCGTCGGCGAGCTGCTTCGTCCGGTTATTGGTTTGCTGCCCCAGGGTCAGATCCGCGGGGGCGCGGTCGATCTCAGCTTTACGCTGGGCGATAATCTCGGCACGCGTCCCGACCTTGATGCGCTGCAGTCCCGCATCGGCCACGGTTTTTCGGCTTCGGCTTGGCGCAACTCGGCGACCAGTTCGGGATTGTCGATAACCAAAAGGGTCGCACCCGCCGCGACGTTCTGACCACGGCTGACCGCGATCTTCGCCAGCCGGCCGGAGACGCGCGCGGCGATGTCGATCCGCGTGCTCGCCGCTTTCTCCCTGCACGAGCAGCGGTTCGGGGCGCGCGAGACACCAGATCGCCAAACCGATAATGGCGACAAAAAGCACACCGGTGATGACGGTAAAAAGCACACCGGTGATGAGGGCGCGCGGATTGAGGCGCGCGCCGCGCCGCCCCGTGGCGCTAGCGTCGGTGGCGGCGCGGTCGAGTGCGGATGGCGGTGCGGTGGACGGCGGAACTTCGGTCATCGTTTTGTAGCGGCTATGATGGGAAGCTGAAAGACAGGAAGGAAGGCACGCTATGTCCGAAAATCGCAGCTCGACACAGCTGGCAGGGCCTGGCGCTTTTTCCGCTGCTGATATGAAGCGTCGAATGGCCGAGCACGAGGCGGCGAAGGCCGCCGAAGAACTGCGCCATATGAAGGAGCAGGAGGAAAAACAGAAGGCGGTGATGGAGGAGTTTCACAAACCGCTCGAGAGGACAGCCGAGCAACTGATGCAAGTCGTGATGCCGCTGGTAAGCCATGCGGCCGAGCGCGGACAAAGCGAAGTCCAGGTCTATCGCTTTCCAAACGCGATGTGCAGCGATCGGGGCCGAAGGATCAACAACTCGGAGCCCGACTGGGAAACGACCTTGGAGGGCCGCCCCAAGTCCGTCTACGAATTCTGGCACGATCACCTCAGGCCGCGCGGCTTCCACCTCAAGGCTGAAGTGCTCGAGTATCCGGGGGCATGCCCGGCGATATTGGGCTCATTCTCACCTGGAAGTAAGACAGATTGTCGCCATTTCCTGAGAAACGGCTGAATATGTAGCCCGATGCAAAGGGAGGATCCGATGAACGACGCCAGGGATGACAAGCCCGAAGCCAACGGCAAGCTGAAGCTTAAGGAATACGAACGCGAACTTGCGCGCTTGCATGTCGAGTTCGTCAAGCTCCAGCAGTGGGTGGTGCACAAGGGCCTCAAGGTCTGCATCCTCTTCGAGGGGCGCGACGGCGCCGGCAAGGGCGGCACGATCAAGGCCATGACCGAGCGGGTAAGCCCGCGCATCTTCCGGGTGGTTGCGCTCCCGGCGCCGACCGAGCGCGAAAAATCGCAGATGTACTCCCAACGCTACGTTCCACATCTGCCTGCGGCCGGCGAGATCGTGATCTTCGACCGCAGCTGGTACAACCGCGCCGGTGTCGAGCGGGTCATGGGGTT
>DATMNV010000010.1:0-17751 GCA_035568535.1 Bradyrhizobium sp. | reverse complement strand
GACCCGCGCTACGCCGCCGACCTGCCGAACAGCCTGCGCGAATTCAAGGAGATGGTGTCGAAGCTGCACGGCGCGGGGTTAGAGGTGATCCTCGACGTCGTCTACAACCACACCGCCGAGGGCAACGAGAAGGGGCCGACGCTTTGCTTCAAGGGCATCGACAATGCGAGCTATTATCGCCTGCTGCCCGACAAGAAGCGCTACTACATCAACGACACCGGCACCGGCAACACTGTCAACCTCTCGCATCCGCGCGTGATCCAGATGGTGATGGACAGCCTGCGCTACTGGGCCGAACATATGCATATCGACGGCTTCCGCTTCGATCTCGGCACCATCCTGGCGCGCGAGGTCTACGGCTTCGACGAGCAGAGCGGTTTTCTGAAAGCGATGGACCAGGATCCCCTGCTCTCCACCATCAAGCTGATCGCCGAGCCCTGGGACACCGGCCCCGGCGGCTACCAGGTCGGCGGCTTTCCGCCGGGCTGGGCGGAATGGAACGACAAGTTCCGCGACACCGTGCGCGACTTCTGGCGGGCTGAGGCGCCGCCATCGAAGCTGGCGCCACGGCTGCTCGGCTCCAGCGACGTCTTCAACCGCGATGGGCGGCGAAGCTGGGCCAGCGTCAACTTCATCACCGCCCATGACGGTTTCACGCTGAACGACTGGGCGAGCTACAACGACAAGCACAACGAGGCCAACGGCGAAGGCAACAAGGACGGCAACTCCAACAACCGTTCCTGGAATTGCGGCGTCGAAGGCCCGACGGACAAGAAGGACGTGCTCGATCTGCGCGAGCGACAGAAGCGCAACATGCTGGCGACGCTGCTGCTGTCGCAGGGCACGCCGATGCTGCTCGGCGGCGACGAATTCGG
This sequence comes from Bradyrhizobium sp., assembly GCA_035568535.1. GTDB lineage: Bacteria > Pseudomonadota > Alphaproteobacteria > Rhizobiales > Xanthobacteraceae > Bradyrhizobium. Next base: position 16,876 of record DATMNV010000010.1, on the reverse strand, counting down.
CCGCACCCAGCAGGGCAACAACAACGCCTATTGCCAGGACAACGACATCTCCTGGTTCGACTGGAACATGGGCGAGGCTGCGCAAAAGCTGCTCGCCTTCACCAGGCTCGTGATCCAGTTGCGGCGCGATTATCCGATCCTGCGCCGCAGCCGGTTTTTGACCGGCGAGCATGACAAGCAGCTCGACATCCGCGACGTGGTCTGGATCGGCACGGGCGGCACCGAGATGACGACCGCCGACTGGAACACGGGCTGGATCAAATGTTTTGGCGCCCTGCTCGACGGCCGCTGCCGCAAGACCGCGATCCGACGCTATGGCGAGGACGACAGCGTGCTGATCATCATGAACAGCTTTGAAGGCGCGGTCGATTTCAAGCTGCCGCACACCAGCGCAGGGCCGAAATGGTCGCTGCTGCTCGACACCAACAATCCGGACGGCTCGTCCGGCGCGCCGTTCGCGTTCGACAGCCTCTACAAGGTGCCCGGACGGTCGTTCCTGCTGTTCGTTGCCGGCGAGATCATTTGATCGCGCGCGCGGGCTTTGCAAGAGGCGCCGCAACGCTTTTCGCCCCGCCGCGAGGAACCGAATTTCCCTCTCTCCGTTTTCACAGAAAGGAGAGAGGGACATGCGCAAGGTCATTGCAGCACTGGATGCGGAGCAGCGTGCGGCGCTGCTCCATCTCACCGACTTCGGCATCGCGATAAGCGCGGCGGGCCTGATCGTCAGCCTGCTGAAGCTCGCGGGCGATCTCTTTTGAAGTCGGATCAGTTCTGGTTGAATCGGCAGCCTATCGGCCGTTTCGCGTTACCTCTCCCGCTTGCGGGTGGGAAAACTCCCTCCATACAGGCAGTACGACTCGCGGCGACCTAACTTAGGCATCGTACGGGAAATGAGTGCCGGAAATGAGTGGGCCCCGGTGCACGGTGGCATCAACGGGGCCCTATGTGTTGCCCTGCTTTGAGGGACTTCTGGTACTTAACCAGTCAAATGTCAGTACTGCAAAGCGCTTGGCCTTCGCGCTTCAGTCCTGCTGTCAGGTTCAGATTTTCGGCGGCGCAATCTGCGGTGAGCAGCTGCTTTCACCTCAGCTCGCGCCGTGACCCTGCGGTAGAGCAAGGTCGCTGGCTTTTGCCCGGTGGCGTCATGCTCCTCTCCTGGAGTGGCTCGACGGACATTTTCCGCATCAGCAGGTGTCCGCATCCGCTGCCTGCCAATCGACGACATCATCGGCCGGCAATTCCTGCGAGGCTAGGGAGCCGCGTGCTCCATGATCTCGGTCAGGTACAGCACCACGAAATGGTGCGGCAGATGCGCGCCACTGTCAAGGTTCCCGTGCGAGTTCCATACCCCGCGCCTGATCGTCAGGCGTTGGGCAGGTGCGCCAGATATTCATAGAGCGCGCGCAGATCGTCGTTGCTCATGCGGCCGACCACCTGCCACGGCATCTGCTTGCCGATTTCGTGTCCGTTGGGATCGACGCCGGTGCGCATGGCCGTGAGGAACTCTTCGAACTTCCATTCCTTGACGAAATGCAGGTCGGGTCCCAGCGGCGGCAACTGGCCGGGCACGCCGCCGGTCAAATCCTTGCCGTGGCATTCGCGGCAATCCTGCCAGGAGATGATGTACTCGCCATACTTCGCAGTGGGCGATTTGGCCGGCGCGGTGATGACCGCCGTCGACACCGGCTTTCCCATCGGCAGCATGCCTGCACCGAGCATCAGGAGTCCGAGCGCGCTGATGCGGTCGGGCGGATTCGGCGTCGGCTGCCCTGATGGGGGCAGGCTGCGGAGATAGGCGATCACCGAGCGCGTATCTTCGTCGCTCAGCCGGCTGGCATTGGTGATGGTCATGACGATCAGCCAGTGGCCGTCGCGATCGACGCCGTTGCGGATGGCGCTGAAGATGTCGCCATCGGTCCAGGAACCGAGATGCGTGAGATTGGACGACACGAACGAGCCGACATTGACGGGGAAATGCTCGCCGATGTCGACGCCGCCGGTGAGCGTGCCGGTCTTGGTGTGGCAGGCGCTGCAAAAGCTGTCGGTGATCTCCTGGCCGCGCCGGATCTGCTCCGGCGAGCCCTCGACCTTCATGACCGCAGTCGGCGCGCTGCGGGAGTGAGCCTTGAGCAGGCCCACGATCAGCATCACGCTGACGATGGCGGTGATAGTTGACAATAACGCCGCCAGCCCCGCGCCGCCCCATTTCAGCAAGCGGCTTTCGGCGCGCCAGGCCCGAAGGCCCGACCAGGACAAAATCGAGGTGATGAGAAGCGAGGTCGCGGGGTAGAGCAATGCGAACATGAGTCCTATCCAGAATCTGTTTTGCCGTGACCGGCAAATGCGGTTGTGAAATGCAAAGCCGGATTCGATGGGCTGCGATGGCCATCGCTGAATCAGCAATGCGGGGGACAGATAACCGGCCGCGTCATGCAGAATGATTTCGCCGCAAGGGCAATTCGGCTACCGCTGTAACAAATTGGCCGCGCCCGACCGTGCGCGGGAGCCGCGCCGAATTACGACGAATTAAGGCGCCCGACAGGAGATGTTAATTCTCCCGACAGCGTGCGGTAATGAGCCACGCGTTAGCTCTCCATGAGGCCATTACGGCTCAACATCTTTCGGAGAGGACACTCATGACTGCAACGAATCAAAACCCGCATCGCCGGATTCTGTCCGCGCGGCGCCTCACGCTGCTCGGCTCCGCCGCCATTGTCGGCGCGGCGCTCGCGTTCGGCGGACCGACCGGACATTTTGCCGGACCAGCCTTCGCGGCAACGACCCAGGCGCAGCAGGGACCGGCCGGCTTCGCCGACCTCATCAGCAAGGTAAAGCCCGCCGTGATCTCGGTGCGCGTCAAGGTCGAGCAGACCGCGGATGCCTCCGACTCCAACGGGCCGCAGATGCAGGGCGAGGAAGGCATGCCGTCCTTCCAGGGCACGCCGTTTGAGAAGTTCTTCCGCCAGTATGGCGAGAACGGCCCGCGCGCGCGCATGCCGCACCATGAGATGGTGACCGGCGTCGGTTCCGGCTTCTTCATCTCCGCCGACGGCTATGCCGTGACCAACAACCACGTCGTCGACCACGCCAAGTCCGTGGAGGTCGCGACCGACGACGGCAAGACCTACACCGCCAAGGTGATCGGCACCGATGCGAAGACCGACCTTGCGCTGATCAAGGTCGACGGCAAGAGCGATTTCACCTTCGTCAATTTCGAGACCGATGCGCCGCGCGTCGGCGACTGGGTGGTCGCGGTCGGCAACCCCTACGGCCTCGGCGGCACCGTGACCGCCGGCATCATCTCGGCTGAGGGACGCGACATCGGCTCCGGCCCCTATGACGACTACATCCAGATCGACGCCCCCATCAACAAGGGCAATTCGGGTGGACCGACCTTCGACACCAGGGGCAACGTGATCGGTGTCAACACCGCGATCTTTTCGCCGACCGGCGGATCGGTCGGCATCGGCTTCGACATCCCGGCTTCGACCGTGAAGATGGTCGTGGCCCAACTCAAGGATAAGGGTTCGGTGACGCGTGCCTGGCTTGGCGTGCAGGTGCAGCCGGTCACATCAGGCATCGCCGAGAGCCTCGGCATGAAGAACGCTTCAGGCGCCCTCGTCGACGAGGCCCAGCCGGATACGCCGGCGGCCAAGGCCGGCGTGCAGGCCGGCGACGTCATCACCGCGGTCAACGGCAACGCGATCAAGGACTCGCGGACGCTGGCGCGCGAGATTTCGGGGATGGCGCCGGGCAGCTCGGCGAAGCTCGACATCCTGCGCAAGGGTGAGCAGAAGACCATCGACGTGACGCTCGCGACCATGCCCAACCAACCCGAGAAGCAGGCCAAGGCCGACGACAACGGCGCCATGCCGGGCACACCGCGTCTCGGTCTGTCGGTAGCACCGGCGAGCGAGGTCGCGGGCGCCGGCAACAAGGGCGTGGTGATCACCGCGGTCGATCCCGAGGGTCCGGCGGCGGAGCACGGCCTCAAGTCCGGCGACGTCATCCTTGACGTCGGCGGCAAGAGCGTCGGCAATGTCTCCGAGCTCCGCAGCGCGCTGTCGGAAGCCAAGTCCGGCGGCAAGAAGAACGTGTTGATGCGGATCAAGACCGCCGACAACACGCACTTCATTACCGTGCCGATCGGCTGATCGACTTAGGCCAAGATACCCCAGCCATGGGGCGGCAGCGCGATCTCCGTGCTGCCGCCCTTTTGCGTGGCCGCGGCACTGCCGGCGAGCTCGTCGGCGGCGCGCGTCCCGACATGGCGGACGCGGCGGTGCACTCCGCTGTTGTCGGCTTCCGTGGAGGCCGCCCATCGCCCACAAAGGCAATTCCATCAGGTTAAAAACCCCCGATACCGATGCATCGGACGCGCGGACCAAAATACCGCCCCTCAATAGCCGAGCAGCGCAAGGCCCACCCAGCTGACAGCAAAAATGGAACAGGCCAGCAGGGCCACGGAAGCCAGGGTCGCAATAGCCTTTACTGAACGCGCCATAACATTGATCTCTCTTCAGCAATGATGAATGCTAACCGGCGAGATGTCCGGGATCATGGCTGAAGAGCTCCTTTGTAAGAAAATTGTGCAAGTGTCGCCGAATCGGCACACAACATCTCATCCGGCCCGCAAAAGTCCGCAATTCTTCCTAGCAATGACGGATCGGTGAGGGGAAATTTGTCGGATGTATAAGCCGAACAAGAGCGCTAGATGGAGCGCTGCAATAGCGGTGCTGGCGCTGCTCGCTGCAGCCTCCGCCTGGATTGGCTATGTTGGTTCGGAGTTGCGCGTTGCAAAGGACTATGAGGATTGTGCGGAAGAGGCCCAAGCCAACTCCTCCTCGAATATCGAACACACCAGATTAATCATGCAGTGCAGCGAACGCTTTGCAGGGCGTCGAAAGGCCGGTGGCGGATACAGCTATTTCGACTTCATGCAGAATCGAAGTTTCGATATCGCCGGCCCTAACCCGACGGAAGGCGAGCGCAAACAGATCGACCGCTCCTACATGAGTTTTCTCGGTGCGCAACGACGAGAAATGCTTCTATCGGATTTGGCGAAAGCTCAAGCCAATGAGGAGCAGGCAGCCTTCGGACGGGGTCGACAGGATGCTGAAGCGCCATTGGCTTTAGCCCCGAAAATCCCTCTTCCGATCAAGCGGCCAGTCGTCGAGCGTCCGAAATCCTGCGAAGATGGATCTTTGTCGTGCGGCTGGGCGAAGCTGTCTGCGGCCGTGAAAAATGCCTTTGCGTCCGCAGGTGCCAACCGATAGTCGGCAAGAATCAGAGCGATCGCCCCTGACGAGCCGAGGTGCGCGGCAGACTGGCTCGCAAATCCAGGCAGGATAAGCGGCGCTTGGGTCAGCACTGCTGCATTTTTCGAATCAGCTTCAAGTGATCAGCTGCCCAAAATTTTATAGGAGTTCATTTTGCTGGTTCGACTTTCATTTGGATTGTTGATCTCGGTGAGCTTGATCCTGACCGCCTACTTCGGGACCGAGGCTTGGCGTCTCTCCAATGATCAGCAAAACGAGAGGCAACTGAGCCAACCTTTCCACTTGGTCGGCTTTCAACAGCCTTGATTCGAGGATTTGGGAACGCCGTTATCGTTGTGGTGATCGCCTCGTTGCTGGATAGATATCTCTATGCGGGGCGCCACGCTGACGCCGCCATCGCTATGCTGCCGCAAATCCGCCATTCATCCGGGCTGTCATAACTGGCTCCACTCAAAGTGGCCACTTGGCGGCTCCAAAATCAGCTTTGCACGACAGGAAGCATTTCAAAGCGTTCGCCCCGGCGCAGCGAGATGTGTCGGCGTTGCAACGGTTCGGAATTTCGTTCGAAATGCGACAAATTCCTGCTCGAAAAGCGGTTCGCGACTCGATAGAAGTTTATGTGGGGCTGTAATGTACAGTCAGGTAAACGACCGGCGGGCGGGGGCATGAGCTGGCGAATACTCTGCGTCGACACCTACAGAAAGGCCGCCCCAAAGGGCGGTCTTTCTATTTCGATCTCGACAATGCGAGCCGCCAATCGGTCGACGGCACAAGCCGTTCGATGGTCATGACCGACTTGATCGCCAAAATCTGGGGCGACGAGGTCATCGTCGTTCATCAAAGGCAAGGGCACACATATAGATTTCCCATCCTGGGTGGTACGATGGTGCACCTCCGTGGTGCGCGGATTGAGGCAAATCCGCGCGCAAGACGAAACGCGGAAGGATATCTGCACGAAGCACACCACGCCGCTTGCGCGGCGTTCGTACATCGCAGGGAATAATGACCGAGGGGCTAATGATGGAAAGCCCGGAGCACATCAAGGAAACGAAAACCGCTGAAGAACTGGCGGCAATGATCCGCGAGGACTTGAGCCAGATGGACGGCTGCCCCAAACACGGGGTCACGATCACCGTCTACGGTATCCCCTGGAAATCAATGCTCACACTTGGCGTTGCAGCTGGCCCTGTCCGCAACAAGGCCGAGCTGCAGAGGTTCTGCGACATTATCACCGAACGCCTGCAGCGATTATACGATGTTGCGTAGGGCTTGCGCACGTCTCAGCGTGCGTCAAGCAAAAATACCCCAGCCATGGGGCGGCAGCGCGATCTCGGTGCCGCCGCTCTTTTGCGTGGCCGTAGCATTCCCGGCAAGCTTGTCGGCCTTCGCATCGATCATGCGCGTCACGGATGCGTCCGCGATGTTCAGCGCGACCCACAGCCGGTTGTCCTGATCGAACGCCTCGAACAGAAGGTCGGTGTTGCGGATCTCTATCGCGCGGCTTTGCGCGCGATAGAGCCAGGGATGGCGGCGCCGCACGCCGATCAATTCCTGATGCAGGCGATACACCGGCCAGCCGAACGGCGCGAGATCGGCCGGCGTTGCGGGAAAGGCGGGGCGGATCGCATCGTCGCCGCCGGCGCGATTTTCCTTGGTGCCGCGAAAGGCCTGTTCGTCGCCATAATAGATCGACGGCGTGCCGCCGCAGGTCATGAGAATGGCGAGCGCATGCGGAATATGCCGCTCGTCGGCAAGCTGGCTCGCGATGCGCGTGACATCGTGGTTGCCGATGAAAGTCTGCGGCACGAAGGCGTCGAGGAAGGTGTTGTGCCGCTTCAGCGCCCAGGCGAGTTCGAAGAAATTGCCGGCATTGAGCGAGCTCCAGACCGCCTTCCACAATTCATATTGTGTGACCGCGTCGACGCCGGTCTCATGCACGAAGGCGGTGTAATCGCCATGGATCACCTCGCCGACGACATAGGCGTCCGGGTGCTTGGCCCTCACCTCCGGCAAGACCTTGCGCCAGAACTCGCGCGGCACGGCGTAGGCCGCGTCGAGCCGCCAGCCGTCGGCGCCACGGTCGAGCCAGTGGTTCATCACCCGCGTGACGTAGTCGGCGACCTCCGGCTCCGCGTGATTCAACGCGACAAGCTGCCGATGCCCTTCGAAGGTCGCATAATCGGGCTCGCCGCCGGACTCCGGCCAGGTCAGGCGAAACCACGCCCCCTCCTTTGCCTGCGGGCCGCCCGCGATCGCGCGCTGGAAGGCAGGAAACTCCCGACCGACATGGTTGAACACGCCGTCGAGGATGAGCCGCAGGCCCCGGCTTCGCATCGCTTTAACCAAAGCATCGAAGTCGGCCTGATCGCCGAGGCGCCTGTCGATCTCGAGATGATCAATGGTGTCGTAGCCGTGTGTGGATGACGCAAAGATCGGCGCCAGCAGGAGGCCGGAGACGCCGAGGTTAACGGCATAATCGAGCCAGTCGCCGATCCGCCCGAGCCGATGCTGGACGTTGGGACACGCGGACGCCTCGCGCTCCGCGCCGACGAAGCCGAGCGGATAGATGTGCCACCACACGGCGTGTTCGATGAAGTCCGCCAACGACGATCTCCTCGTTTGCGCATGATGTCCGCGCAAACGCTACGCGTTGTCGCGAGGGAAAACCGCAACACACTTTTCCGGATCATGCGTTAGGTCTGTGCCGCCTTAGCACAAAAAGAAAGCCCCGCGCGAAGCGGGGCTTTCCGTTGTTTCGAGAAAGGCTTCGATCAGTACCGCGCGACGACCGGGCCGCCGAAGCGATAGTTGACGCGCACCGTGACGAGATCGGCATCCTGCTTGATGCCGACGTTGCGGGTGTTGAGCCCGGCGACCGGGAACACGCTGGTCATGGCATAGTTGTTGGTGCCCATGAACAGATGATCGTATTCGATCGCGGCCGACCAGTTCGGCGCAAAACCGTATTCGACGCCGGCGCCGACCGTGCCGCCCCAGCGGGTGTCGGAAGCGCGATCGGTCACGAATCCGCCGAAGGTCGCAAGACCCTCATAGCGGTTGTCGGTGACCGCGGCGCCGCCCTTCAAATAGAACAGAGCGTTGTTCCAGGCGTAACCCACCTGGCCGGTGAACAGGCCGAAAGCGTCGATCTTGGTGCGGTTGGTGGCGATGCCGCCGAACAACAGGCTGGCATTGGAGCCCCTGAAGTCAGCCCAGTTGCCCTGCGCTTCGAGGCCGAACACCCAGGGTCCCGCCTGCCAGCGGTAGCCAACCTGGCCACCGACCGTGCCGCCGGAAGAGTCGTGGCAACCTTCCGACGCCGCCGCGATCGCGATGCCGGCAGTCGCCGTGCGCGTCCAGCAATTGTGGCTCGTGCCCCAGCCACCGTTGGCGCCGACATAGAAGCCGCTCCAGTCGTAAATGGCGGCCATCATCGGCGGCGGGGCCTTGTAATAGCGCGGTGCGAGGTCGGCGGCCGAGGCCGCGGCAGTGCTCAACGCGAGGATTGATGCAGCAAGAACCAACTTCTTCATGATGACTACTCCCCAAAATAAATGTCCCGTGGTGGGCGCGAACGTCGCATCGACAACGCACCAATCCGTTAATTCGGTGTGACGCAAAAATCACAGCGACAGGAATTGTGAAGTCGAGTGTCGATGGCGTCGCGAATGGAAGGGAGGCGTTAACCTTAAGACGGCGAGCGCAAAGAGACTCACGAGTCCCGGCTGCCGTCCCGTGCCGGTCTTGGAGAACACCGCCTTGAGCTGGACGCGGATCGTGTTCGGCTGCACCGACAGCAGTTCGGCATCGCCTTGACCGAATGTCCTTCGGCGATCATGGCGGCGACGCGCAACGCGGCTTGCGCAATGACGACGGCCGCGGTCCCGTAAAAGACCGGTGGGCCGCCGGCATAAGCAAATCGCCGACGGCCCCAGCCGACCACTTCCAATTGCCCTGCCTTCAACAGAAGCGATGACCGACCATGCACTTAACCTAGGGTCATGCGGCCACGCTGTCATACCCCATTTGGGTAAAGCAGGCCGGGTTCCATCACATTGACGGCGTTAAGGTTTCTGGGCCCCGACAGACGACTTCGCCCGCCTCTCGGCCCTACCCTTACCCTCGTTTTCCAGCGCCTCGCGCACCTTCGCAAATTCCTGCTGCGAGGCCTTGTCGACGCGGGGGAAGCGCAGGTTCAGCGCATCGAGCGCGGCCACGATGGTCGAGCCGATCACCACCCGCGCGAACCATTTGTGATCGGCCGGCACCACGAACCACGGCGCATGCGGGCTTGCGGTGTGGCGGACGATGTCCTGATACACCGCCTGATAGCGCGACCACCAGCCGCGCTCGGTGATGTCGTTCATGGAGAACTTCCAGTTCTTCGCCGGCTGATCGAGGCGATCGAGGAAGCGTTCACGCTGCTCTTGCTTCGACACGTCAAGAAAGAACTTCAGGATCACGGTGCCTTGCCGCGAGAGATAGCGCTCGAAGGCGGCGATATCCTCGAACCGCTCGCGCCAGATGTTCTTCGTGACCAGCTTTGACGGAATCTTCTCCTTGGCGAGGATTTCCGGATGCACGCGCGTGACCAGGCACTCTTCATAATAGGAGCGATTGAAGATGCCGATGCGGCCGCGTTCCGGCAGCGCGATGGTGCTGCGCCACATGAAGTCGTGGTCGAGCTCCCTGCTCGACGGCTGCTTGAATGAGGTGACCTCGCAGCCCTGCGGGTTGACGCCCTCGAACACGGCCTTGATCGCGGAGTCCTTACCGGCCGCATCCATGCCCTGGAAGATCAGAAGCAGCGACCAGCGATCCTGCGCGTAAAGTTTTTCCTGGAAGTCGTTGAGGCGCTTGCGATTGGCCTCGATGATCTTCTCGCCCTCGCTCTTGTCGAGCCCGCCCCTCTCGTCGGTCTTCCGGGCGGCGAGATGGAATTTGCGCGAGCCGTCGATGCGGAACGGGGCGATGAAGGGATCGAGCTCGGCGCTGAGCGATCGCGAAGGCTTTTTGCTCATGACAAGGCTCCGCTGTTGGCAAACGCGTGCTCGAGAAAGGCCGTGACGAAGCGCGGCATGCTTGCGTTGAGATCGCTGGTCGCGCGCGCAAGATGGATCGCCGATAATTCGGGATTCGTCTGGCGCGCAAGGTTGGCTTCAATGCGCCCTTTAAGGGCTTCGCCCGGCATATCAACCGTCAATATCCTGATGATCGCGACCGAAGCGCCGACCGCGATGCAGTCCCAGTGCTGGCCCGCCTGATAGTCGGCCGGCGTGAGCCCCGTCTCCTCCTCGATTTCGCGCGTGATGCTGCCGGCAATATCAAGCCGGTCGCCCACGATATCGTCGGGATCGGGCGTGCCGGCCGGAAAATAGATGCGGCCGGCATTCACCGTCGCGCCGCCCATCTCGCCGAGCACGAACGCGCCGTCGGCGGAACGAAGCGCGCCCATGCCGAAGCCGTTGAAGACGTCACGGTCTGGAAAGCCCCAGTCCCGCCAGGCGAGGAAGCTCGCGAAATCGGTCCGGAAATAGCTGGACGAGAGTTTTCCGTCGCTGAAGTCCGCATTGCGCGCGAGCAGCACCTGGCCGTTCCAGATGCCCGGCTTCTCGCGCTGGCGCATGGCGAAATGCGCGTCGATATCGGCGCGCCGGGACTCGGCCCACGACCAGGCCCCGGACTCGACCTTCAAATCAAGCGCGGAGACGCGGCGGATGACCGCGTTATCGGGCATTCATCCCCGTCGTCTTCTTGGCCTGCTCGACATATTTGTTGGTGAAGGTCTTGGCGACGTCGATATTGGCTTTCGCGACTTCCGGCGAGCCCTCGCTGAACACCGCGAGCACGGCGTCGGCGCCCTTCGGGTCCATCTTGCCGGTCTCCGAATACATCGGGATGGTGTTCTTCAGCGCGGCGAGATAAAGCGCCTTGTCCTTGCCGACCATCTCGTCGGGCATCTTGGCCATGATGTCTTCGGCCGAATGCGAGTGGATCCAGGACAGCGTGGAGACGATGGCGTTGGTCAGCGCCTGGACTTCTTTCTCATGCGAGTTCACCCAGGCCGCGGTCGAATAGAGCGCGCCGCCGGGATATTCGCCGCCGAACATGGCGAGCGTATCCTTCTGGGTGCGGGTGTCGGCGAGGATCTTCAGGTCGGGATGGCTGCCCTGCAGCACCGTCACCGACGGATCGAGCATCACGGCGGCATCGATCTGGCCCTGCTCCATCGCGGCGACCGCGGTGGCGCCGAGGCCAACGCCGATCACAGCGGCGCTGGTCGGATCGAGCCCGTTCTTCCTCATCAGGAACTTCAGGAAGAAATCGGTTGAAGAACCCGGCGCACTGACGCCAACCTTTTTGCCAGCGAGATCCTTGATCGACTTGATTTCGTTCGTATGCGAGGGCGACACGACCAGCACCAACCCGGGATAGCGGTCATAGACCACGAAGGAAACCAGCTCCTGCTTTTTCGCGGCGAGGTTGACGCAGTGGTCGAAATAGCCGGAGACCACATCGGCGCTGCCGCCGAGCACCGCTTTCAGCGCGTCCGAGCCGCCCTTGAGATCGACCAGCTCGACACTCAGGCCGGCCTTGTCGAACTCGCCGAGTTGCTTGGCCAGCACCGTTGGCAGATAGCACAGGCAGGCGCCGCCGCCGACCGCGACCGTGATCCTGCTCTGGGCCTGCGCCAGCGGCGCGGTGAGCACAAGTGCAAGCAAGCTACCGGCGAGCTTGCCGATCAGGTTTTTCATGGGGTTTCTCCGTTTCCTCGGGCGCCAAGATAATGCAGCGCACACGGCTTGAGAAGGCGACTTTGGTGGCTAGTTTGCGCTGCGGCAAAAGGCTGACCTTGCGTCCTTATTCCGTGGGCGCGCGGCGATCTTTTCGTCGCAGGGCCATGGCGATTGCGAGCTTCGCGGCCTAGGATTGCCGACACAAAAAATAACCTAAGGGGAGGCCTTTTCCATGAATCGCATCGTTACAGCTCTGTCGATCGCCGCCGCGTTCGCCGCCGGCTGCGGCCTCACGCACTACGTGCGGCCGGCGCTCGCCGCCGACACCATCAGCGCGCAGGTCATCCACACCGCGGATCTCGAAGGCGACACGCTGTCCGCGCCCAATGCCTCCGGCATGCGCAACAAGCTGTTCGTCTCGCTGGACGGCATCACCGTTGCGATCCAGGACGGCAACACGCCAAAGCATCTGCACGCCAACGCCAACGAGATGCAGTACATCCTCGACGGCACCGGCACGATCTGGCTGGGCGACAAGGAAGTGCCGGTGAAGCCCGGCGATCTCATCATCATCCCCAAGGGCACGCCGCATGGCGGCACCAAGGTCACCGGCCGCACCCTCAAGGCGATCGCGATCAAGTCGCCGCCGCAGGCGCCGGATGATATCAAGCTGTTGGATTGACGGCGGCCGTAGATCGCAGGGTGGGCAAAGCGACCGCGTCCGCCGTAGCTCAACGAGCGAAGGCGGAAGCGTGCCCACCATTGCAGTCACGATGCCGATAGACGGTGGGCACGGCGCGAGCGCGCCTTTGCCCACCCTACATTCTCCCGTCAGCCGCCGCCGGCCGCCAGACCAAGAGCCGCCGCTCCACCAGCGTCACCGCGACATCGATCAGGATAACAAAGATCGACAGCACGAACATGCCGGCGAACACCGCGGCGACGTCGAACACGCCCTCGGCCTGCTGGATCAGATAGCCGAGGCCCGCGGCCGATCCCAGATACTCGCCGACCACCGCGCCAACCACGGCAAAGCCGACGGAGGTGTGCAGCGAGGAAAACATCCAGGACAGCGCCGACGGCCAATAGACATGCCGCGTCAGCTGCCGCTCGCTCATGCCGAGCATGCGGCCGTTGTTGAGTACGGTGTGGCTGACTTCCTTGACGCCCTGATAGACGTTGAAGAAGACGATGAAGAAGACGAGCGTAACGCCAAGCGCGACCTTGGACCAGATGCCCAAGCCCAGCCACAGCGTGAAGATCGGCGCCAGCACCACGCGCGGCAGCGCGTTGACCATCTTAACGTAAGGGTCGAACACGGCGGCCACCGTCGGCTGGCGCGCGAACCAGAAGCCGACCGCGACGCCGCCAAGCGAGCCGATCGCGAAAGCGAGGATGGATTCCCACAAGGTGATGGCGAGATGCTTCCAGATCACGCCTGAGGAAAACCATTTAAACACCTGGCTGAACACGTCGATCGGGTTGGAGAAGAAGAACGGCGGCAGCAGAATCTTGCCGAACACCGGCACTGTGGCAAAGACCTGCCACAGCGCCAGCGCGACGATGGCGACAAGCAGTTGCAGCGAGAGGAGCCCCATTCGCGACATCTATGGACTCCCCTCCCTGCTCAGACCTTACGGATGCGAGAACGTGCCGATCAGGCCGGCAGCGCCCTTGGCGTGGCCGTCGAGCGCCTTGATCACTTCATCGCGGGTCATGCCCTCCTTCAATTCCTTCGGATCGAGATCGGTCGCGATCAGCGTGAAGATGTAATGATGTGGCGCGCCGGGCGGCGTGCACGGCCCGAGATAGATCGACTGCTTGGCCGTGCCCACCCCGCCGATGAATTTCTCGTCTGGCTTCGACATCTCGCCTTCCGCGAAGGAGGAAACCGAAGCCGGAATGCCATAGGCGACGAAATGGCTGACGCCGCCTGGCGGCCGCCCTTCGGGATCAAGCATCAGGAGCGCGAAGCTCTTGGTACCCTCCGGCGGGTTGGAAATGGTGAGCTCCGGCGAGACATTCTCGCCGACGCAGTTCGGGTTGGACTTGTTGTTGCCGGCGAATTTCTGCGGCAGCCGCTCGCCGTCCTTGAAGCCGCTCGAGGTCAGCGTGAAGGGACCGGCGGCAAGCGCCGCATGCGAGCCAAAGCAGGCGGCAACTCCCGCCGCCAAAATCCATCTGCATTTCAACATGACATCTCCCATTCTTGTTGTTCGACTTCCGCCCCCGACGGCAACGGGAGCTAGGCCGCTCCCGATTGCGCGTATCCCTTCAACACCTCTTCCTTCAAAACACTCCATATCTCCTGGTGAAGTGAGTGAAATTCGTGCTTGAGCCGGACCTCGAATATGTCGCGCGGGCGCGGCAGGGCGACCGCCCAGTCGCCGATGATCCGGGCGCTGGGGCCGGCCGACATGATGACGACGCGGTCGGCAAGCGCGATCGCCTCTTCCAGATCGTGGGTGACGAACAACACCGCCTTGCGGTCGGCGTTCCAGAGGTCGAGCAGCAGGTTGCCCATAATCTGGCGGGTCTGGGCATCGAGCGGCCCGAACGGCTCGTCCATCAGCAGGATTTTGGGATCGCGGATCAAGACCTGCGCCAGCCCGACGCGCTTGCGCTGGCCGCCCGACAGCATGTGCGGATAGCGGGCGGCGAAGGCGCCGAGGCCGACCGAGGTCAGCCATTTCTGCGCACGCGCCAGCGCCTCGCCACGCGGCGTGCCCGCGATTTCGAGCCCGATCGCGACATTGTCGATCGCGGTCTTCCAGGGAAACAGCGCATCGGCCTGGAACAGATAGCCGGCGTCGCGGTTCAGCCCCGCCAGCGGCTGGCCGAAGATTTTCGCCGTGCCCGCGGCCGGCTTCAGCAGACCCGCAGCGACATTGAGCAGGGTCGATTTCCCGCAGCCGGTTGGACCGACAATGGCGACGAACTCGCCCTCGGCCACCGTGAGCCGCGCCTTCTCGACCGCGGTGTAGACGCGCCCTTCGCCGAGCCCAAAGGCCACCGTCGCATCCTCCAGCGCGACCGCATTCGGTACAGCCCTGTCCAAGCGTCCCCTCCCCGATTTGGATGATGGCTTAGCCGCTTGCGCGGACAAGTTCAACGCAACCGTGCAGCGTGATTGCCTTCGGATTTGAGCGGCGGAGGCTTTGGCTTGCCCTCTTTTGCAGGGCGCGTTAGTTTGGCGCTACTCGAACGAGAAAGGAGGGCCGCGCGATGACGAATATTTTCCGGCATTATCGCCAGCGTGGCCCCGTGCACGCCCTGCAAATGCGTTTGCAGGGCTGACCAGAGGCCTTTCACAGAACCTGTTCCTGGTCTGCCCTTCGTGGCTATGCGGCGTTGCGCGCTCTGGCGCTCGGGCCTGCATCCTGATTCACCGCCGCGATTTGACACCGACATACGACGATGGCTGCGTGCCCGCCGATGTCGTGATCAGCGGCAAGACCTGAGAACGATCATGACACTTATCACTATCCGCAACCTCGGCGTAACGCTGAATGCGCCGCTGTTTTCCCGATTGAACCTCGTTATCAATGCCGGCGACCGGATCGGACTGGTCGCGGCCAATGGTCGTGGCAAATCCACCCTGCTGCGCTGCATCGCAGGCACCATGGAAGCGAGCGAGGGCGAGATCACCCGATCGCGGGGGCTGACGATAGGCCATGTCGAGCAGAACGTGCCGGATGCTCTGCTGGAGCGGCCGTTCTACACGACCGTGCTTGAGGCGCTCTCCGCCGACCGACGGCGCAGCGAAACCTGGCGGGTCGACGTGGCGCTGGAATCGCTTGAGGTCCCCGGGGCACTGCGGCAGAAGCCGCTGAAGCAGCTGAGCGGAGGATGGCAACGACTTGCCATGCTCGCCCGCGAGCTGGTGACCGAGCCCGATGTGCTATTGCTCGACGAGCCTACCAACCACCTCGATCTCGCCCGGATCGACCAACTTGAGAATTGGCTGAACGCGTTGCCACGCGACCTGCCCATCGTCCTGTCCAGCCACGACCGCGCCTTTCTCGACGCGACCACAAATCGGACGCTATTCCTGCGGCCGGAACAATCGCAGATGTTTTCATTGCCCTATACACCGGCGCGCGCTGCGCTGCGCGAGGCTGACGCATCGGACGAGCGGCGCTATCAACGTGACCTCAAGGCCGCCCAGCAACTCCGGCAGCAGGCGACAAAGCTCAACAACATCGGCATCAACTCCGGAAGCGACCTGTTGTTGTCGAAAACCAGGCAGTTGAAACAGCGCGCGGAGAAGCTGGAAGACGCGGCAAAGCCTGCGCATCTCGAACGATCCGCAGGGTTAGTCAGGCTTGCCAATCGCGGAACGCATGCCAAGGTTCTGGTCGTGCTGGATGATGCCATGGTCGAGACGCCAGACGGCAAACTGCTGTTCAGGACCGGCAAGCAGTTCATCGCCAAGGGCGACCGGATCGTGCTGCTGGGGCCAAATGGGGCGGGCAAAACCCGCCTGGTGACAATGCTGCGCGGGGCAATCGAAAATCCGGACGCCTCGCCGGCCGCCGTCAAGGCGACGCAATCGCTGGTGCTCGGCTATTGCGATCAGGCGCTGGTCGGTCTTGCTGACACTGAGACGCCGATGCGCTCGGTCGTCCGTCGCTTCGACGTCGGCGACCAGCGTGCACGCGCGCTGCTGGCAGGGGCAGGCCTCTCGATCGAGATGCAGGGCCGCCTGATCGGCAGGCTTTCCGGCGGACAGAAGGCACGTCTCGGCATGCTGTTGCTGCGGCTGGCCCAGCCAAACTTCTATCTCCTCGATGAGCCGACCAACCATCTGGATATCGAAGGGCAGGAAGCCCTGGAGGAGGAATTGATGGAGCATCAGGC